>JAPLUH010000498.1 GCA_026397675.1 Verrucomicrobiota bacterium | reverse complement strand
ATACTTGTTGCCGCCGCTGAACCCGACGACCTCGTGCGGAAATACCGGTCCAATAATAACGATTTGATCGTAGCCCAAGACACGCCGGTTAATCGACACGGGCACATCCATCGCGAAGAGTCCGTTGGACAGGGTTCGTATCTCATCGGCGGGGATGACTCCCAAGGTTTCCAGGGCGGCCGGGTTGTCCCATTCGTGGTTGAAGAATCCGACGGATCCATATCGGGAGGCACGTTCCTCCATGGTGATCTCCAGTCGGTCGCAAATGGCCTCCTCAGACATTGCTGGGTGCGTGCCCAATGCGATGAGAATATCCAAGGCGGCCACCGATTCAGACCACTCGGCGTGCAAAGCCTTGAAGACAGCTCCGATCGGTGCGGTGCGCGTGCCATCGGGAATGATGAGCAGCACACGTTTTCCGTGGAAACGGTGGGCCGGGTGATGAGTGACCACCCAGGAGGCTATTTCGGATTGGTTCATCGGAAAATCACACCTCCCGAATCCTAGGCTCGGCAAGGGCGCCTGAGAGCATGGTCGATTCGATCTTGGGATGACAAATCCGATATCGGTATAATCGGAAATCGGTAGGACGGGCGGAATCGACCGCAACACCGTCCCCGCGCCGTAGACCTGCCCTGGTCTGCCTCATCGTGGCCGCTAGAGCGCCTTCAGTGCTTCGAGGACTTCCTCGGCATGGGTCTCCGGTTTCACCGAATCCCAAATTCGTGCGATACGACCCTCTGGGTTGATCAGGAAGGTCACTCGATGAATACCCTGGTACTTCCGTCCCATGAAGACCTTCTCGCCCCAAACTCCGAAGGCATTGGCGAGCACCGCCTCCGTGTCCGCCACCAGGGGGAAGGGAAGTTGATGCTTGTTGGTGAACTTCACGTGGGATTTCACCGTGTCGGCGCTCACTCCGAGGACAACAGCTCCGGCCTTCTGGATAGCCTCATACTGGTTGCGGAAACCGCACGCCTCTTTGGTACAACCCGGGGTGTCGTCGCGAGGGTAGAAGTAAATCACCACTGGCTTCCCGAGAAGGTCTTTGGAAGTGATTTGTGAAGCGTCCGTCACCACCGCACTGAACGGCGGGGCTGGATCACCGGGACGAAGACTCAATGCGATGGATTTAGCCATGTTCGGCAATTTATGTGGGAAGAGGCTTTGCGCAATGGGCGAGGGCAGTCAGTCGCAATCCTTCCAGCGTTAATCCAGGGACCACCGCCTCGATCTCCGGCAACCCGCGAGCAATCAGGCGGGCGTAGCCGCCGGTGGCCACGACCGGCAAGCGGCTCACCCCGAGTTCTCGGCGCAGCTCGATGATGAGGCCACGCACCAGACCCCGGTAACCGAAGACGGCTCCGGAGAGCATCGCCTCCTCGGTGTTGCGGCCGACCACCCGTCGGGGATTCCGGATACGAATCCGAGGCAGGAGCGCCGTCTTTTCGTGCAGATAATCCGTCATCGCTGAAAGCCCCGGGGCGATGATGCCGCCCACATACCGACCCGACTGGTCCACCACGTCGAAGGTGACCGCGGTACCAAAATCGACGACCAGCGCTGGAGCTCCGTAGTGGTGATGGGCGGCGACCGCGTTAGCCAAGCGATCCTGACCAATGGTGTCCGGGTGGGGGTAATCGATGCCCACACCGCGCAACGACTGCGGGGTCAGTTGTAGTGGGGCTAGGTTCAACCGCGAGTGGGCCCATCCAGTCAAGAGGGGGGTCGCTTTCGGAACCACACTGCAGAAACACAATTGGTCGGGCATGCGCTTGGGAAGCAGCGTCTCGAGCAATCTTGTTGCGGCCCCATCGGACCACGCCGAGGTGGGAATGTCGCCCAGCGTTCGGAGGCTGCGCGGGCCGCCCAAGCCCACATGGGTGTGAGTGTTGCCCACGTCCAGTAGCAGCATCATGGCGTCGGCCCCTTGGCTAGAGACACGTCACCGCCGATGATGTGCTCCAATCGCCCATGTTCAGTCCGGACCAGCAGGGCTCCGTCTTCATTGAGAGATTCGGCTCGGCCGACGACAACTCGGTCGGCTATTCGGATCGTTACTCGTTGACCGAGGGTGCTGCAGCGCCGCATCCACTCGTCGCTAATCTCATGAAAATCACCTCGACGGAGGCGGCCATACGCGGCGTCCAACTCGGCGAGGACGGCGGCCGCGAGATCGGAGCGATCAAAGGTGCGCCCGCCTTCGATGCGCAGCGATGTGGCGATAGTACGTAATTCCTCGGGCATCTCCTCCGCACCCAAATTGACGTCGATACCGATGCCCAGCACCACGTGCCGGATGTGGTCGAGTTCGGCCCCGAGTTCGAGCAAAATGCCGGCCACCTTTCGGGTGCCGAAGACGATGTCATTGGGCCACTTGATCTCGGGCTTCAGTCCGGTGTGGCGTTCTATCCCACGGGCCACGGCCACAGCGCTGACCACGGTCAATTGCGTGGCGGCGGCAGGAGGAAGTTGCGGTCGGAGCAGTACGGAGAACCAGAGGCCTTTGCCCGACGGGGATATCCACTGCCGACCTAGGCGTCCTCGCCCGCGGGTTTGCGATTCGGCAAAAACAACAATGCCCTCGCGGACCGAGTCTCGGGCCATTTTTTCAACCACATCATTGGTGGAGGCCGTCACTTGGAAAACTTGGATATCGCGTCCGATGAGCTTGCCAGGCCCCAAGCGAGCGAGGAGATCGTCGGCGTGCAGGCGATCTGGGGAAGAGCGGAGTTGGTAGCCATGGTGTGGGCTGGCCTCGATGTCGTAGCCGGCCTTGCGAAGGTCCTCGATACGGGACCAGATCGCAGCCCGGGAGACTCCCAGATCCTTGGCCAATGCGGCTCCGGAGATGCCAGTCTCTCCGGCAGCCCTCATTGCGGCCAGAATGCGAGTGTCGGGATTCACGGGAGGAAATCCAAACCGATGTCTACCGCACGGGCCGAATGGGTCAGCGCACCGATCGAGATGAAATCAACCCCGGTCTCGGCAACAGCTCGGACGGTGGCCTCATGAATGCCTCCGCTCGCCTCCGTCTGACAACGGCCGGCGATGCGTCTCAAAGCCTCCCGCAATACCTCCAGGGGCATGTTATCCAGAAGAATCCCGTCAGCACCCGCCTCGGCTGCCCGCTGGGCTTGGTCCGGGGTGTCGGCCTCGACCTGGACGAACAAAGACGGAAACTGAGCGCGCGCGCGCCGGACTGCGGCGGTTACAGGGTCGGGAGCCGCGCCTGCCAGTGCCGCCAAATGGTTGTCCTTGATGAGGATTCGGTCATGGAGGCCCATCCGGTGGTTGACCCCGCCTCCGCAGCGCACCGCGTACTTCTCGAAGCGACGCCAGCCCGGGGTGGTCTTCCGGGTGTCCAAAATTCGGGTCCGGGTGCCCTCCAGCAAGTGGATATAGCGGGCGGTGGCAGTGGCGACCCCAGAGAGGCGCTGGACGAAATTGAGGGCCACGCGTTCGGCCGATAGCAATGCCCGCGAGGGGCCTGAGACCTCCAGCAGCGTTGTTCCCGCTTCGCAGGGCCGCCCGTCTTCTACGCACCGGCGGATCACGGCATTGGGAGCCAGTTCCCGGAAGGCGCCTTCAGCAAACGCCAAACCGGCGACCGTGAGGCGTTCACGAGCATTCATTCGCGCCGTGGAGGTGGCCTCGGGAGGGATGCAAGCCAAGCTCGTAGCGTCGCCACTACCGAGGTCTTCTTCTAGGGCCTGAATTAGGGCCGTTCGAATTAATTGAGGATCCAAGTGCTCCACGACGGGAGGCTGCAAGAGTCTGCGTCGGAGGCGCAATCGACAAAGCGGTGGCAATCCGGTGGCGGTAGGAGGACCCCTCCCCATTTTCAGGCAGGCTCTAAAGAGAAGGGGCTACGAAGGGTTGAAGCTTCGGAGCCCCTTGACTTGACCGTTCGATTGGCCGTTAGGAGTGGGTCTCCTGATTTTTATCTCTTACTGAAGCGCCTCGAACACTTTGCCCACCATGTCTTTGCTCGGGGTCAGGGTCTTGGAACCGGGCTTCCACTTGGCTGGGCAGGCCTGATCGGGATGGCCGACGAGGTAGGCGTTGGCTTCCATCTTCCGCAGCAGCTCCGAAGCATCACGTCCCACGTTGTAGAAGTTGACCTCGCTGGAGACCAAGGTGCCTTCCGGATTGATGATGAATGTACCGCGGAGGGCCAAGCCGCTGCCGCAGTCGTAGACACCGAAGATCTTGGAAACCACCCCTGTTGGATCGGCGGCCAGAGGGTACTGGACGTCGGCCAGAAGTTTCTCGGAATGACGCCAAGCCAGATGCGCGAACTTGGTGTCGGTGGACACGCCGTACACATCGCAGCCGAGGTCCTTCAGTTTGGAGTGGACCGCTGCCAAATCGGCCAGTTCGGTGGGACAGACGAATGTGAAGTCGGCGGGGTAGAACACCAACACGGTCCAGCGGCCGCTGCGCTTGGCTTCTTCGAGTGAGAACTTACCGAAGTCGCCTGCGGCGGGATCGTAAGTTTCCATCTCGAAGTGGGGGACGTTTTGACCGACTCGAAGGGTGATCTGTTCGCTCATATCGACGGGGTTGGATGACAAAGTGGGAGGATTGAATGTTTCCCGGCGTCGGGCCGGGTGCCGAAAATCGATAGCATGTTCCGCTGGAGGCGCAATCGGAGGAGGTGCTTTTTTTGACGAATCCGGATTATGCGATAGGGTTATCAATGATTTTCCCGACCCGGTTGCCGCGATTTTTGCTGCTGTTGCCGATGCTGTGTTCGTCGCTGATGGCGGCCGAATCGTGGGATCAATGGCGTGGCCCCCATCGGGACGGCAGGATTTCCGGTGCGAAATGGCCCGGAGGGCTGGACGAAGCCCGCCTTAAGAAACGTTGGCAGTTAGCTCTCGGTCCCAGTTACTCCGGGCCGGTGATGAATGCCGAGCGGGTCTTTATTACTGAGACCGTGGACAAGAAGCGGGAGCAGGTGACGGCCTTGCGACGCTCCGATGGTTCTGTGGTTTGGAAGCGGGACTGGGAGGGAGCTATGTCCGTTCCATTCTTTGCTCGATCCAATGGGGATTGGATTCGTGCTACCCCGGCCTTGGATGGCGATACGCTGTACGTTGCGGGCATGCGCGACGTGTTGGTCGCTCTGAACAGTACCGACGGTTCCGAGCGTTGGCGATTGGACTTCGTAAAACGGTTTGGATCAGACCTACCCACCTTTGGTTTTGTCTCTTCTCCCTTGATTGATGGCGACAGTGTTTACGTTCAGGCCGGCGGAGGTGTTGCACGTCTGCGAAAGACCGATGGTCAGGTGGTGTGGCACGGGGCTCGAGATGGTGGTGGAATGATGGGTAGTGCCTTCGGATCGCCCGTGATCCTCACCCTCGCCGGCAAACGTCAGTTGGTGGTCCAGGCGCGGACTCGACTCTTCGGGGTGGCGTTGGAGGATGGTGCCGAATTGTGGTCCCTTCCGGTCGAGTCCTTCCGTGGCATGAACATCCTAACGCCGACCTTTGCCGGGAACGATCGACTCTTTACGGCTGCCTACGGTGGAAAAACTTTGGGCATCGATATTCGTTCAGAGAACGGTGCCTTCCGGGCGGTGCCAGCATGGGAATTTAAGGCACAAGGCTACATGACCTCCCCGATCATTCACGAGGGACATGCTTACCTCCAGTTGCGGAGCCAACGAGCTCTGTGCATAGAGCTGGCGACGGGTGCCGAGAAGTGGACTACCGGTGAGAGTTTTGGCAAATACTGGAGCATGGTCGCCCAGGGTGATCGTATCCTTGCCTTGGACGAACGGGGGGAGCTGATCTTGTTCAAAGCCACCCCGGAAAAGTTTGACGTCCTTTCCCGACGTAAGGTCGCTGAATCCGACGCTTGGGCCCACCTAGCGGTGGATGGTTCAGAACTTTACATCCGGGAACTGAAGGCCCTCAGCGTCTGGGATTGGTCCAGCGTTGTGTCTCAGCCCTGAGGTCGCTCAGCCCTGAGTTCGATCAACCCTGAGGTCGCATACTCATCGAACGGAGGATTAGAAAATGCTGCCCGCTGCCGTGCCGATGACCTGAAGAGGGCCGGCGTCCTCGAGTGTCTCGGTCGCCTTTTCGACTTTCTGAAGGGTGAGCTTCAGGTTGCGCAAGAACGCATCGTCATTGATGAGCTGACCGACGGTCCCGTTTCCTCGATTCAATTTCTCGGCCACTTCTCGGAGGTTGGTGATCATGTTGGTCGTCTCTCGGAACAGGGAGTCGTCCACCAGCAGGCGGCCGATGGTTCCTTTACCGTTGGTCATGTCAGAGACCATATGTCGAGTCGTGGATAAAGTGACCTTCAGGTCTTCGGTGGACGCGATGAGGTTGGTGACCGCTTGAAGCGTCTGGACGTACAACGTGTCTTGCTTCATCAGGCGGCCCAGCGTGCCCTCGCCCTTGTTCATGACGGTGGTCATGCTATCGATGTTGCTCAAGATCGAGGCAATGCGTGGTTGGTTGTCCTTGATCATGTCGGTCATGGGGCCGAGCAGCTTGGTGAACTCCTCACCGCTGAAACTCTTGGTCATGTTTTGCATGCCCTCGGCGGCGCCTTCCAGCTTGCTCATGATGGCCGCAAGATCGGGTTGCTCGCGGCTTTCCAGCAGGGCTCCTGTGGACGCTACCGGAGAGGTGGGGTTGCCAAAATCGATGGCCATAAAGTTTTGCCCCATCAGGCCAGTGAATTTGATGGATGCCTTGCTGTCGGTGCGAACCCCAGCGGCCGGTTCCACGATCATAGAGACCTCCACCCGGCCATCGGCGATCCGGATGGCTTGCACCCGGCCGATATCTACCCCCGCCAGTTTGACCGGATCTCCCACCTTGAGATCACCCGCAGAGTTGAATCGGGCCTTGATTGGGATACCGCTGCCAAAGAAGTGCCCGCCTCCCACCATTTCAAACAGGACGAACGCAGCAACGAAGACCAGGGCGAAGAAAATGCCCAGTCGAGTTTCCAGAGAGTTTTTCATTCAGACCAATCGAGTGACGTGACGTGCTAGAGATGTCTGCGGCATAACGCTAAAAAAGCAACTATGTCCGAGTCAATGTCGACCGATCATCGCTAGATTTTGTTCAGCGCTGCATTCTGCCGACCGGCAAAGTATCCGTCAAAAAACCCCGGGCCACAAGGGTGGCACCGGGGTGGCAGCGGAATGCCTAGTTTGCGATCAATCAGGCGAAGGTATTCTTGCGATAGGCACCCATGGTCGGGGCATCGGGGTTCACTTCGGGTCCGAAGTACCGCAGGCAGACCAAGGGTTCAGTTTCGCTGGTGTTCTCAAAGGTCACACCGGCTTTGGCGCCGTCTTCGGTGCAGAAGTATTCGTCCTCGGTCAGCTCATGGAAGCGGATGAGCTTCGGGCTGTTGAGTGGCTGACCGTTGATCTTGCCGCTGCCTTGGACGCAAATCAGGCCATAGGCACCCTTGTCGGGGATCGTGGCCTTCATGCCCGGATCCACAGTGAGCTCCTTGGCGGTGAAGAGCTGCTCGCCATCCACTTTGCCGTACACAATCCAGCGATCGACGAAGCCTTCCTTGCGCGTGTCAGCCACCGGCACGGGCTCTAGGTAGTGGTTGTCCTTGAAATTCGGATCTACGTTCTTGTCCCAATCCAACTGCTCGACGATGAAGTCGATATCCTGATGGTACTTCTTGGGCATGTCTTTCACCAGCAGGCTCCAGGGAACATAGCGCCCTTCGACCATGCTTTGGTACATGCCGAACACGTCGCTACCCCACTGTGGCTCATAGGTGCAGAGGCTTCCCGGGGCGTGGAGGATGCAGGGGTCGATCAACCAACCGGTGCCGGGCTTGAGGCGGTAGGCCTTGGACAAATCTAGGATACCGTTGTCACCCTTGTTCCAGTCTTCGAGGCACTTCCGGACCTGGGCCTTGGTCGTGCCCGGTTCGAAGCCCATGAAGGTGTAGGGAAAATTGTTGCCCACATTGTTGTGTTGGGGGGGGAAGTAATAGCTCTCGGGCTTGCCTTCCTGACCCACCAACTTGGCCTGCTTGGCCGATTGGTGCATGTGATGGGGGATGGGTCCCATGTTGTCGAAGAACTTGGAGTACACGGGCCAGCGGCCGTACTTCTTCCAAATCGACTTGCCCACCAAAGTGGCCCCGGTGTCTTCAACCGCCTGCCGCAAGGTGAAGCGTTCTTTGCCCACCACCACATAGCTCAGGCCCTCATCCGCCACGCGTCCTTCATTGGCCGCCTCGGTCGTCGACGCGAACCAGCGTTCATCGATGCCACCGCGGTTCGCCCCGTAGGCGTAGGTGTCGTCCGGGTGGAGTTTGAGGCGGAGTCCTGGCTGCAGGAAGGAGCGGGGCACCCAGGCCGGAGCCAGGCGCAGCAAACCTCCGGTGCGTGAGAGCTCTGCCTCGACCTTGGACTTGGTGTTCTTCCGGACGGTCTTCAGTTGCGTGACGGTGTTCATCAAAAGCGTTTCTGAGGTTTTGTTCCCTTCGATGACGGGTTGGCCTAGTGAGGTATAACGGACCCCGACCTGAGGACCCGGACCTGAGGGTCAGCGAAGGATGGACCTAAGGTAATCGGGAGGAGGCCGTGACGGCCAAGGGAAAACCGAGGCCTCTTTCAAAAACTCCGAATCCGATCCGAGTCGGCACCTCGAACTTGGGCCGGGCCTTCGTCGGCTGATTGCGTGGTCAGCTAACCGGAATTAGTTGGGTAACAATCGGAGGACCGACTGCGGCAGCTGATTGGCCTGTGCCAACATCGCGGTGGTGGATTGATTGAGGATGTTCTGTCTTGAGAACTCCGTACTCTCGGTAGCCACATTCACGTCTTTAATGGCGGAGGTGGCAGCTGTGATGCAGAAAGTGCGGTAGTGGCCGCTCCCGTGGTGGAGATGTTGCTGGAACCTTGGGTCACCGCATTGTAGGTGGTTGAAGTGGCCCCCAGATTGATGCCACTCATTACGAAGCTGGTTCCCTCTGAATCGATGACCGATTCGACGGTGGATGCAGAAAAGAGCGAAACACTGTTGAACTCCTTGTTGGCGAGGTCGGTGATGTAGCTCTTCAGTTGCGTGAACTCATTGTTGTAGAGAGTTCGATCTCCATCGCCTTTGGTACCGTCGAGCGAGAGCATGACCAACTCGCTCATCCGGTTCAGGGTCTTGGCGACCCGCTTGAGGTAGCCGTCCTGAGTGTTGGAGAAGGATTGAGCGTTGGACACGTTGTCTTTAGCCGCATTGGCACGCTCGATCTTAGAATCGAATCGCATGCTGATGGCCAGGCCGCCTGCGTCATCGTAGGCGTTTACGATGCGAGATCCAGAGCTGAGCTTAGCCAGCGACTTGGTGAGAGCGGTCGAGGTTCGGGTGAGGTCGTTGGCGGACGACTGGGCGGCCAGGTTGGTTCCAATGGTCATGGGAGTAACTTTTGTTGTAGTGAGTTTAGTTTAGTAAAAATTGTGAAGGCTTAGAGAATGGCTACTGAGGCAACAGGCGCAGCACGGATTGCGGCAACTGATTGGCCTGGGCCAGCATGGCGGTGGTGGATTGGTTGAGGATGTTTTGCCGGGAGAACTCGGTGCTTTCTCGGGCGACATCGACATCTTTGATCACCGAGCTGGCGGCGGTGAAATTCTCGATGGTGGCCGCGAGCTGGTCGTTGGCCATATTCAGCCGGGACTGGAAGGCACCAATGGTGGCTCGATCGCCGGCCAGCTGAGTGATGGCCGTGCGGATGCTGCTAAGAGCGGTCGTCGCGGCACCGGTCGTCGCGATTGAGCTGCCGGTGACGGTGGTGTAGGTCGCAGACGTCAGGTTCACACCGGTCATGTTGAAGGAGGTGCCCTCGGAATCGATGACCGATTCGACGGTGGATGCAGAAAAGAGCGAAACACTGTTAAATTCCTTGCCGCCCACGTCCGTAATGTAGTTGCTGAGCTGAGTGAACTCGTTCTGGTAAAGGGTTCGATCCCCATCGCTCTTGGTACCGTCGAGCGAGAGCATGGCCAGCTCGCTCATGCGGTTGAGGGTCTTGGCCACCCGCTTGAGGTAACCGTCTTGGGTGTTGGGAACCCGAGCTGAGCTTGGCTAGTGACTTGGCCAGCGCTGCGGAGGTGTTAGTGAGGTCGTTAGCGGCCGATTGTGCCGCCAAGTTGGAACTGATAATCATACAGTTTTAATATGGGTTTGGTTGTTGGCAGGACTTAAAGGGGCAGAGGCCGTTGGGCTCTTGGGTTTTCCCAGAGTCGGCAAGTGGGGTAGGGGAATCCGAGTGGCGGCCTCACGGTTGGCCTTTTGGATTTCGTCGTAGACTTCCTGTCGATGGACAGGGATGTCAGTTGGGGCCTCGATGCCCACTTTGACGGTGTCGCCATCGGTGCGAATGATTTTGACAATCACTCGTCCGTCGATGACCAGGCTCTCTCCGATTTTTCGCGAAAGTATTAGCATTGGACCCTCCTTGGTATGCGTGCTTCAGGCTGCTTGGATCGGGTGTTTGATCGCGTAATTCGACTGGCTCAACACGACTTGCATTCCGATCATCGTGTGTCGGTTGATGACGATGGGGCCCTTCAGGTTCACGGTGCCCGATCCATCCGATTTCAGAGTCACGATATTGAAGACCAGGGCGTCGTTGGGATTCCGGATCTCCAGGTAGTCCGCGTCGTCATCGCTCATATCGAGGGCGTAATCGGGCAGGACCAGACATGGAGGCACCACCAAGAAGGCTAGATCGTCTCCATCAGGCACTGAGAGCCAGTGGAAGGGTGCTTGATCGGTTCTGGTAATGAGCGAGTAAGTCTTGATTCGCTCAAAGCCCAAAAGGCCCAGAGGTAACTGAACCGTCTGGGTTTTAGTGATCTCGATTTCAGCGACGCTACTCATGGCGAGTGTCCTCAAGCACTGGCTGTGCCAGTCCTTAAAACGGGGCTAAAACCGAGTTTTTTGCCGAGGAATACTCTGAAACGATCCGTTTATTCCGAGTATTCAGGGTGGGTAGCGGCAAAAACGACCGGCACCGTCGATGCTCTTTCCAAGTCAACGCAGGCGACTGGGGTTTGCGTGGAGCGGTGAACCCTTTTCACGGCGTGTTCGCCAGGTGTGGCTGCTGTCTACTGGAGAGCAGGACCTCCTATTGGCAGCAAGTGTGAATGATTGTGCTCATCGGAGCGGCTTGCTGAATATGTATCGAAGGTTTGGTTGATGATTCCCGTGAAGTGCGTGTTCTAGCGGGCTCGACCCCGGTGGCTCCAGTGGTTCGGCTTCGAAGGTGCCCTAACGCATTGCCACCGAAGATTCAGGGAAGTCCCCTTGTTCGGCAGGGATACCTGACCCTAGTTTGATTCCGCCAGGGCCCATGGAACGTGGACTTGTGAACCCCGCCAGGGCCGGAAGGCAGCAACGGTGCTTGTTCCGCGTCTGCCGTGGGTACCCTGGCATTTTCTTTTTTTGACCCTGAGGGCAGTTTACGGCCTCCGTTCCGTCTGGTCAGGTTCGGTTAGGTCCGAAATCAGTTTGGTTCGTCGATGACTGGACCGCATGCCCGGACTTCGAGTTGAACAATGACCACGGCGTGTTAAGCGTGTCTTCTTGAAAACGGTTCTCCATTGGTTTCGCCGCGATCTTCGGGTTTCCGACAATACCTCACTATCGCATGCCTATACCGAGTCGGACCGGGTGGTGATGGTCTTTTGCTGGGATGAAGCGATTCTGAAGGCTCCCGACGTCGGTCCGGCGCGGGTGAATTTCCTGCTTCGCTCTCTCGAAGCGTTGTCCCGCAATCTAGAGAGCCTGGGGCATCGGTTGGTCGTGCGCCAAGGTCCGCCGGAGTCCGTCATTCCAGCTGTGGCCCGTGAGGTCGATGCCAGTGCGGTTTTTACCAACCGAGATTACGAGCCCTATGCCGTCGCGCGCGACGAACGAGTCCGGGCTGCATTGAACGAGCAGGGGATCGCCTTCCGGTCGCATAAGGATTCAGTGATCCACGAAGAACGGGAAGTCCTGACGCGCACCGGGACGGTCTTCAGTGTGTTCACTCCTTATTCGCGCGCTTGGAAGTTGTTGCCGGTGCCGGCTCCGGTGCCTCGCCTGGGTCCCCCAAAAGCTCCGGCCCCTCCGGTGGCGTCACTGCCCTTACCCAGCGGGGGTGAGGCTTTGGGACATCCCCTCGCGCAGCATTTGTTCCCGGCCGGTGAGCGGGCGGGGTTGGAGGCCTTGGATACCTTCCTGGAGGCGCGAGTCTTTGGTTACGACCATGGTCGCAATGTCCTCTCGGAAATCCCCGGCACCTCTCAGGTGTCGCCCCACCTGCGTTTCGGCACGTTGGGCATCCGGACGGTGTTGAGCCGATTACACTCTGCCCGTTCCCGAGCCACGACGGCGGCGAGTCTGAAATCCTGCGACACCTGGCTCAGCGAACTCATTTGGCGTGAGTTCTATATCCAAATCCTCACTAACCATCCCCGGGTCGCCTCGGGGGCGTTTCGTCCGGAGTACAACCAAATCCAGTGGCAGGGAAGCGATGCACAGTTCGACGCGTGGTGTTCGGGCCAGACGGGTTATCCGATCGTCGATGCGGCCATGCGCTGCCTGAATGCCACGGGGTGGATGCACAATCGACTCCGCATGATCGTGGCCATGTTCCTCACCAAGGATCTGATGGTTTCTTGGCAGCGGGGTGAACGCTATTTTATGCGGACGTTGGTGGATGGCGATTTGGCCGCCAACAACGGCGGTTGGCAGTGGAGTGCAGGCTGTGGCACCGATGCCGCTCCCTATTTCCGAATCTTCAACCCAGTGACCCAAGGTGAGAAATGCGATCCGGAGGGAGCGTTCGTCCGACGGTGGGTGCCGGAGTTGGTGGGCACTCCCTCGGATTCCATCCAAGAGCCTTGGGCCAGACCGCTCTTACTGGCCCGAAGCGGATATGTCCCTCCCATCGTTCAGCATGATGTCCAGCGCGGTCGCTGTCTGGTCATGTTCAAGGCCGTCAAGGGAGCGGCGGCCGCCCCATCGATACCCAACGAGGAAACCCAAGAATGAAACCGGATTCACAATCCACCCTCGATGCCAGCGGACTTTCGCCCGCGGAACGGACCCGTCTGGAATACGACGCCCTGACGCGCCAGCTAGAGCGCATGCGGGCCATGCAATATGCCTACAACCGCAAATTCTTCTCGCTGTTGCTGGTGTCTACGTTGACTGCCATTGGCTTGCTTTTGTGGGACCGTTGGATGGGGTGGTTCGTAGTTTGTTTTGGGTTGATCAGCACCGGGGTTACGGCCTCGTTCTTCCTGCACTTTTGTGACTTTGCTCGAGTTCATGCTAGAGCCCTCGAGGCCCGAATCAATGTGCTCTTGGGTTCGCAGGTCCTCATCGCCTCGGAATTGGAGGCTGATTACTTCTACCCCCACGTTTCGCCCAAGTTGAGTGGGTTCAGCTATGAAAACCCGTGGTCGTTCTTTTCGGTGTACACTCTGCATTTTTGCGCGGTCTGGGGGCTGATGATCTTGTTGAGCGCCTGGAGACTTTGGGACCAGCTGGATTCTGGAGTCTGGTTTTGTTGGGCTGTTCTTTGGTGCGGATGGAGTGCGGTTAACGGGTTGTACCTGAGGTGGTGGTTCGGTGACTTCAGGGCCGAAGCCCGCATGGCCCGTCGTTTGGCCGAGGCCTACGGCTTGCCTCAGGATCCCCAGTCGTCCGAGTCGGTTCCGCTCGTTTCGGAGCCGCCGGTTTCCTAACTCGGGCGGTTTTCCGCTCTGGCCAAAATGACGTGTCCCGGCAAAAGCTCTTCCCACACCATGAACCGCCGCAAATTTCTCACCGCCGCCACCGTGGCTGGCGCCTCTGCTCTCGTGGCTCCCATCGCTTCGGCCGCTGTTCCGGCCCGTCGGGATGCCTCGGGCAATCGCATCAAATTGGGCATCGATAACTTCGCCGTCCGGGCTTGGGGATGGAAGGGGCGCGAGTTGGTGGACTACGCGGCCGGGTTGAAGCTCGATACGCTCTTCATTACGGATCTGGCCGGGCTGGGTTCGTCAGAAACCTCGGCCGCGACAGAACTGCGCAAGTACGCCGCCGACAAGGGCGTGGAAATCTTGCTCGGTTCTTGGAGTATTTGCCCAACCTCCAAGTCGTTCAAAAAGGACTGGGGTACCGCCGAGGAGCATTTGTCGTTGGGGCTGCGCCTTTCCAAGGCGGTGGGCTCGCCCGCCTTCCGGGTGGTGCTCGGTTCGCGCGATGATCGTCGGACTCCGGGTGGCATCGAGGCGCGGATTGCCGACACGGTTAAGGTATTGAAGGCCTGCCGGAATCAGGCCCTCGATTTGGGCGTGAAAGTGTCGGTGGAAAACCACGCGGGCGACATGACCGCCGAAGAATTGATCACCTTGATCGAAGCAGCCGGTCGCGAATTTGTTGGTGCCAACATGGACTCCGGCAATGCGGCTTGGACTCTCGAAGATCCTTTGGACAGCTTGGAGAAACTCGGGCCCTACGCGATCACGACTAGCTTGCGGGATTCGCGGATTTGGCAGACCGACAAGGGGTGCAAGGTGCAGTGGACGGCGATGGGCGACGGCGGCTGTGTGGACTTGAATCGGTACTTCGATCGGTACGCGCAACTGTGTCCGGGTGTGGCGGTGAACATCGAGACCATCGGCGGATTCGCTGTCGAATTCCCCTATTATCAGGATTCTTTCTGGGAGGCCTTCCCCAAGAAGTC
>JAPLUH010000149.1 GCA_026397675.1 Verrucomicrobiota bacterium | reverse complement strand
CTGTTGGGCAAGCCCATGGGCCTGCGCGCGATGAAGTCGGCCGGTCTCCAGTGTGTGCTGGCCCGCGACATGACCGATGCGCACCCCGGCTACGATCCGGCCCGCAATTTCACACCTGACCTCAACACCGAGCAGGTGGTGGCTCATTTCGAGAAGCACCTGGCTCCGACGATCCACCTTCAGGAGGAACTGTCCCGGCTCGGCCGCTGGCGCAAGGACTGGGTGGTGGACCCGGTGCGCATCACGCCTTGGGGCACCCGATTGCGTCCCCACCTCTTCGAGAAGCCCATCACCGTGACCTTGTCGGCACCGCTGCAGCCCGGAGCGGAAATTCGCTACACGCTGGATGGCTCTGCCCCCACGCCCAAGTCGATGAAGTACACTAAACCAATGGCCGTATCGGAGACAACCCGCCTGCGTGTCGGGGCGTTCTTGCATGGCCGCGCAGTGTGCCTCGAATCGGAGGGTTCGTTTTCCAAGAATGGACCTCTGCCGCCGCAACCCGATGTGCTGTTGTCGACCCTCAAGCCCACTCGCAGCGTGGGTTTCGGGCACACGTACGGAGGCGATGTGCGCTACTCAGGCAACACTCGGCCGCCCCAGACCGATCGATCTAATTTAGGTGGCCCGCTGCGGGTCAATCGCACCACCTACACCCGCGGCCTCGGCGTGCATGCCCCGTGTGCGGTGGAGTATGCGCTGAAGCCGGAGTTCCGACGCTTCGTGGCCTTGGCCGGGGCCGACGAGAACCTGCTGGAGGTGAGCAATGGGTCCAATCTGGCCCAGTTTCCGAGCGTGGTGTTCAAGGTGCTGATTGACGGTAAGGAGGCCGCGGTCAGTCCGGTGATGCGGGTGAAGACCACCGCTTGGCACTTCGATGTGCCCATCCCAGCTGGGGCCCGACGATTGAGTTTGGTGGCCATGGATGCCGGCAACGGATCGCGCGAGGATTTTGCCGACTGGGCTGAGGCCGGATTCGTGGTCCAGCGGTGATCGACGAGCCGAGCTCGAACCCGAGTCCGAGCCCGATCGGCGATGCGGGGTTTTCAGACCTGATCACCGAGGCCCGCGGGCGGGTTCTTCGATAAGTGCTCAGCCCTCCAAGCGCACGATGCGGTGGGCGAAGTGAAGGGTTTCGGGACGGTGCGCGACCATGAGTGTGGTGCGGCCCTGGGTGAGGCGTTGCACGGCCGCCATCACGGCCAACTCGCTCTCGCCATCGAGGGCGCTGGTGGGCTCGTCGAGCAGCAGCACTGGGGCATCTTTGAGGAAGGCCCGGGCCAGGTGGATTCGCTGTTTTTCGCCGACGCTCAACCGAGCAGATCCATCGCCCACGCGGGTGTCGTAACCCTGAGGCAGGCGCACGATGAACTCGTGGGCCTGGGCGGCATGGGCCGCGGCCTCGATCTCGGCACGAGTGGCCCCGTCGCGGCCAAATCCGATGTTTTCGGCGACCGTCGCCGACAGAAGCAGGGGTTATTGCAAGACCCACGACACCTGCCGGCGGAGGCTTTCCCGATCCAGGCTCTTCAGGTCGAGGCCGCACCAGCGGACCATCCCCGAGGCGGGTTCCAGGAATCGGGGGATTAATTGCAGCAAGGTGGTCTTGCCTGCACCGCTGGGTCCGACGATGGCGACGATCTCCCCGGGCTTGAGGCGGAGATGGAGTCCTTGGAGCACCGGTCTGCTGGCATCGTAGGCGAAGCCCACGCCAGTGAACTCCAGGTCTACTCCGGTGGCGGGGCGGGGCGCCGGCGTGGTGCCGCTGGCGGAATGGTCCGGCGTGTCGAGCCATTCGAGCACCCGTTGGGCACTGGCCTGGGCCGTGGAGAGGGTGCCGCCGAGGTGCGACAACTGATTCAGCGGCTCATAGAGCTGCGCCAGATACGCCAAAAAACCAGCAACTCGCCGAGTGTGAGGCGTCCGGCGGTGACCTCCCGGGATCCGAGGGCCACGATTCCGGCGGTGCCGGCAGCCAGGATTGCAGCGACCGCGGCCAAATACACGACCTCGGAACGATGCTGGTGCCGTCGGGCACGGAAGGCTTCACCGGCCTGTTGGTCGAAGGCGGCCGTCAGGGTAGATTCGCGGGTGAACGCCTGAATCAGGGACAGGTTGGCCACCCCTTGTTGGACGGCGGTGGCGATCCCGGCATCGGCCGTCTGGGCGTGTGCAGCCGCCCGTTGGAGGCGAGGACCGAACACCCGCATGACGATGAGCAGGGGTGGCACGGTGGCCAGCGCCACGGCCGTCAGTGGCAGGTGGATGCGTGCCATCACCACCGTCATGGCGATCACACCGGCGCCCGCGGTCAGGCCGGTGAAAATGCCGTGAGTGAAGAGAGTCTGAAAGGCGTAGGTGTCCCAGGTGGCCCGGTAAATCCAGTCACCGGCCGCGGTTCCCTGGACTTCGCGTGGCGACAGTCGTAGGAGGCGCTCGAAGACTTGATGGCGGATGCGTTGAAGGCCTCGCAGCCCGAGGCTAATCACCAGGTTTTGTTGGGCGGCCCCGAGGAGACCGTGCAACAAGTAGGCCCCTAGGATAGCCAGCGTCCAGCGAGTGATGGAGTGGGTTTCTCCGGAGCGGCCCGACAAGGCATCCAGGATCCACGCCAAGGGCCACGGCTTAATCACCGCGGCGGCGGTCGTCAATCCGACCAAGCCGAGCGCAGCGGCGCAGCGAGGTGCGTCGGGTCGGTAGATTCGCAGCGTGGGGATTAGCCACTTCATGCGCAGTGGGTCACCGACGCGGTGCTCGCCAGCAAGGCCTCGACGCGTGCCACATCGGTGGGGACATCCACCCCCACGCTGTCATGCTCCACCCGAGCCACGGCGATGCTGAAGCCGTTTTCGAGAGCGCGCAGTTGTTCGAGTTTCTCCGCGGCTTCGAGTGGCGACACCGGGAATCCCACCAAGCGCAGCAGGGTGTCGCGCCGGTAACCGTAGATGCCGAGGTGCTTCTGGAACGGGTAGCTGGCCCATTGTTCAGCCAGCGATTTCTGAGCGGCGTCCCGGAGGTAGGGGATCGTCCGCCGTGAGAAATACAGGGCACGTCCCCCGGCAGTGGTCACCACCTTCACCACGTTGGGATTGTCGAATTCGGCGAGGTCCCGGATAGGTGTGGACGCCGTGCTCATGTCGCTGTCGCGAAGCGCCTCGGCCACGGCATTAATGACGGCCGGATCCATGAGGGGTTCATCGCCCTGGATATTAATGTAGCCGTCGGCCGGGACCCGTGATGCAACTTCGGCGATCCGGTCGGTGCCGCTCGGGTGATCGTCGCGGGTCATTTCCACGCGGCAGAATCCGCGGGCGAACGCAGCGATGCGCTCGTCATCGGTGGCCACGATGACCTCGGACAGGGCGGGGGATAATCGGCACCGCTCGACCACCCGTTGAATGAGAGGGATCCCGGCGATGGGGTGCAGCGGCTTGCCCGGAAACCGTGTGGAGGCATAGCGAGCAGGAATGACACCGATCAGCTTCATGCGGCGAGAGTGGACCCAGGCCCGATCCTTGGGAAGGGGCGGGGTGATGGGCGAGGTCGGTGACGTTTCTTTCAGGGCTTGGATTCCCAGTCGCCCAACGGAGTCGCCGTTGCCGCTGCGGGCTAATCTTGCGGCATTCGGTGACAACCGCGTTCGGGCTTCGATGGACTGGGGTTACTCTCAAAAATGTATTATATATGAAACAAAAAAATTGATAAGCCCTCTAAAACATTCAAAATAAATCGCATATAAAACATGAATCTTACCGAGACAGGAGAGATCCTTCGAAGCGCTCGCCGAACGGCCGGTCTGACCCAGGCTGAGTTGGCCCGTCGCTTAGCGATGAGCCGCGCCACCCTTTCCCAACTGGAGAACGGTGTGATCGGTGACCTTGGAATCCGCAAGGTCGCCTTGATTTGTGATCGCCTCGGCTTGGAAATCCTCGTTCGACCTCGCCGCGCCTTGACCTTGCAAGAGGCCTATTCGCGGAATCGCGAGGAGCGTCAGGCTGCGTTTCAGGAGACCGACAGCCTCTTGGCGAATTTGAAACCCAGCCCATCTGATGTCTGAAGTCTTCGTCCATCGACGCCGGGTTGGAACTCTTTCGCGGGGTGAACCGACCCACCGCTTTGCCTATGAAGTTGGGGTGCCGGAAAGCTTGGCCGTCTCCCTGCTGATGCCTGTGGCCGGTTCGTCCTACCCGGCTGAGCGTCTCACGGTGCTGCACCCGGTGTTCGATATGAACTTGCCGGAGGGTGCCCTCCGCGAGGCGTTGAACCAACTGTTCGCCAAAGCGTTGCCCGTGTTCGATGACCTTGCGTTGCTCGAGATCGTTGGGCGCTCACTCATTGGGCGGTTGCGATTTGGAGCCTCGGCAGAGCATCTGGACGAGGTGCCTTCCCAGAATTTGCGCGAACTCCTGTCCAGTCGAGGGACCGATGGATTGTTTGCCGATCTGCTGCGACGGTATGCGCGGTATTCTGGCGTGGCGGGGGTTCAACCCAAGTTGTTGATCCGCGATGATGGGACCCTGGGCACGAGCAAGTTCAGTCCGGTGCCGGTCGGTGATCGGCTGACGGCCCGTGGAACCACACATATCGTCAAGTCCTTCGATGCGGTGAGGCATCCCGGGCTCGCCTCCAATGAGTTCTTGTGTCTGAAGGCGGCGCGGCGTGCTGGCCTGCTGGTTCCACCGGTCGAAATCGCCTCTGGAGGGCATCTGCTGATCGTCGAGCGCTTCGACTTGAAACCCGACGGTTCTTACCTCGCCTTCGAAGACGGGTGCGCTCTGGACGGTCGATTGTCCCGCGAAAAGTATGTG
>JAPLUH010000084.1 GCA_026397675.1 Verrucomicrobiota bacterium | reverse complement strand
CTCATTGGAATTGAAACCAGACCGATCCAACGGTCTGCATCATCAACACCCCATGAATCGCATCATGTCCGCTCCGTTTTCCCATTTCCTCGAAGCGATGCGCACCCAACGCTGGGGCGACCACCGCTACTACCACCACAGCCGGATCAACCAATCGCTGCACCTCATTAGCGCCCTGTCCTTCGTGGTCTCCTACGTCTTCCTCTTCATCGACCCGGCCGTCTCAGCCCTCATCGCCTGGGGCATCTCGATGACGTCGCGCCAGTCCGGGCATTTCTTCTTTGAACCGCGCGGGTATGACCATGTGAATCGAGCCACCCACGAGCACAAGGAAGACATCAAGATTGGCTACAACTTGCGACGCAAGGTGGTGCTCATGGCCCTGTGGGCGGTGGCTCCGGCAGTCCTCTACTTCAGCCCCAATTTCTTGGGTTTGCTGAATGAGGAAGTGGTCCGTGGAGGTTACCTCAAGAGCCTCGGACTCATCTGGTTGTACATCGGCCTCGGCGGGTTGATCTTCCGCACCATCCACCTGTTCTTTTTGCGCGACGTGACTACCGGACTGGTCTGGGCGCTGAAAATCACGACCGATCCCTTCCACGATATCTTGCTGTACTGGCGCTCACCGATGGCGCTGCTGCGGGGCGAACTCATCGACCCCATGGACCACGCTCAGTCGAACCACTAAACCGGATCGATTGAGTTGGATCAATCGAGCCGGCGACAGCGGAGTCTTTCGCTACGACTAGGCGGTTTGTTTGGCAAGTCTCTGGGCGGTGACTGGGCCGGAAGGTTTCTTTCGAATCCTCCCCATCATCTCCCGGAGGATTTGCCGGCGGATGGATCGGTTATCCACGCCGGGAACCTGCGACCACCACCCATCTTGTTGCATCGACACGGCGGCCCGAAGAAATCGGTCGGTCACCCACTGAAACTCCTCTTCGGAATAGTTGAGACTGAAGATGAGCCGCCCGCTGCCCACCCAACTCAGGGTGCGAGTTGAACGTGCCTCGGGCAAAGCAAATGTCGGCGGGTCGGTCTTCGCGGTAGCGCACCATGAGGGAACGGCGTCCGCAAATGACACCAACCGGAAATCCACCGCCCAAGGTTTTGCCGTAAGTGACTATATCGGCATCAACCCCGAAGTATTCTTGTGCCCCGCCAGGAGCGAGTCGGAACCCCAAGAACACCTCATCGAAAATCAGTACGATGCCGCGTCGCGTGCACACCTCGCGCAAGGACCGGATCCATTCGGTGTAGCGCTGGCGATCGAAGCCGGCACTGCGAGAGCTATCCACCAAGGTCGAGTCGCCCGGGGCGGGACGGTTCGGATGCAGCGCCTGGAGGGGGTTGACCAGCACGCACGCAATGTCCTTGCGCGTGGAAAGCACTCGAAGGGTGTCCTCATCCATTTCCTTCAACGTGTACGTGCAACCCGGCGGCATGGGGTTTCCAGGGCCCGGTTGAACATCGTCCCACCATCCGTGATAGGAGCCGCAGAACCGAACCAGATACTTGCGTCCGGTATGGTAGCGTGCCAAGCGCACCGCCTGCATGACCGCCTCGGTGCCGGACATGTGAAACGACACCTCGTCCTTGCCCGAGATGCGGCAAAGCCGTTCGGCATTCCATGCCGTGCAGGGATGCAAGCTGCCCAACACCGGACCCAAGGCCTGGACCCGCTGTGCTGCCTCTTCCATACAGGACTTGTAGAAGTCGTAGCCCATGACATTGACCCCATAAGAACCGGTCAAATCCATGTAGCGCCGTCCGTCCAAATCCGTGATGTGCACCCCTTCCGACGACTCGACAAATCCTCCCAATTTCAAATGGGTTCGCACGTACGGGCTGAATTGAAATGGCACCCGATAGGCTCGGGTGAACTGGAGGTCGGAAATGTGACGAGCGGCTTCCGTCGATTGAATGATGGATCGCGGGTGATGCCCGGCAAACTGCCCAGCCAACCGAAAGAACCCCTGTCGGCGTGCGGCTTCTACCGCGTCCGATGCTCCATCGGTGCGGAACACCTCTTCATCCCCGTAGGCATAACCGGGAATCCAGCGAGTGACCCGCTTGGCCCATCGAGAGTGCCCAGCCAGCGAGGGGTGCTTGGCAAAGGAAAGTTGGAGACGCCGCCGACCCCATGCCAGCGCACCGGCCACAGGGATCAAAGCAAACCACAAAGGATTCAAGAATTCAGACATGAAAAAAATCAGGATTAATAGTTCGACTCGCAGCGGCGGCAACACTGCCTCCCGCCTGCGCGCCCTCCGCGACCGCCTGCTGTTGCAGGAGGATTTGAACTTTTTGCTCACCAATCGATTGCCACGGTCCCTGATGACCCACGCCATGGGCCGCTTCAGCAGCATTCGAAATCCGCTGCTGACGCGGGCTTCTATCGCACTGTGGCAACTCTTCACCGACCTCGACCTCAGCGAATCCAAACACCAGCGATTTAAGAGCCTTCAGGAATGCTTCACCCGCGAACTGAAACCCGGTATGCGGCCGGTGAATGCGAATCCACAAATCTTGGTGAGTCCCTGTGATGGCATCATCGGGGCCTGGGGTTCGGTGCGTGGGATGCAGGCTTTCCAAGCGAAGGGATTCCCCTACTCGATCGAAGATCTCTTCGGCAGCGCCGGAGCCGCCGCAGATTTTCA
>JAPLUH010000090.1 GCA_026397675.1 Verrucomicrobiota bacterium | reverse complement strand
ATGCACGCGAGCCTTCGTCCAGCTCGATTTAATGGCGCTGGCGCCGTCCAAGTTGGCTCGGATCAAATTGGCACCGTCGAAAATGGCTTCGCCAAAACCAGCCCCCTGCGCGGACGCCTCACTCAAATTAGCGCCCCGGAACGAGGATGCCATGAACTCCCCTCCATCGAGGCAGGCCTGGAACAGGACCGCCTCATCAAACTTGGCATGGGTGGCTACGACCCCTTTAAAGTTGCAGCGACTCAACTCACTGCCGGTGAAATCACAGCCGGAAAGGTCGAGGCCGCTAAAATCCCGACCCAGAAAGTTCATCCCCGAAAGGCGTTGCAACTCGATCGGAAGTGCTTCCCCGGCCGTTTGTGCCTGACGGTAGCGAATCAGAATTTCATCTTCCCGACTCAACGTCTCGACGGCCACCGGGGTTTCCGTCTCTAGAGAATCGGGTGTGACAGCAGCCTCCGTCTCAAGCGACGTCGGGTTCTCTAAGGGATTGATCGCACTGCGGTTTTCTGTAGCGTCTACCAAACCTCGATCAGAAGCGGCAACCGTTGAGTCGCAATGCCGGATTGAATAAGTTGAAAACTGAGGCAATGCCGAGGTTTTTTAAAATTTGTACTACCACTGACTTTTGTTCGGTCGGGTAGGATTTCGGATTACCGATAGAGCGTCTAATGACCACTGTTCTCCTTGCTGACGACCACGCAATTGTACGCCGAGGCTTCAGCATGATCCTCGCAGCTCAGCCCGATTTCCAGATCGTCGCTGAGGTTTCCAACGGTCGCGAGGCGGTCGAACAGGGAGAAAAACTCCAACCGGCACTGTGCGTCATGGACGTGAGCATGCCCGACCTGAATGGCATCGAGGCAACACGGCGCCTGCTTAAGGTTTGCCCACGGACCCGAGTGGTGGCTGTCTCCATGCACAAAGACTCTGTCTACGTGCGGGAAATCCTCCGTGCAGGGGCCAAAGGCTATGTGCTGAAGGACAGCAATGAGTCCGAGTTTTTGAAGGCGGCGCGGGCTGTTTCAGCGGGCAAGGGTTACCTCAGCCCGGAGATCGCCGATGCAGTGCTCGACGATTACCGGAAGCATGTCACCAATCCGATTGATCTCCTCTCCTCTCGGGAGCGCGAAGTTCTCCAAATGATCGCCGAGAGCAAGACCAACAAGGAGATCGCGACAACCCTCAGTCTCAGTGTCTACACAGTGGAAGCCCATCGTGGTCGCATCATGGAGAAGCTCAACATGCACAGCATTAGTGAGCTCGTCCGCTTTGCTTTCCGGAACGGTCTGATCGACTGATTTGCTATGCCCCGGTTCCTTTGGCTGAATGACCGGATCACCCAGCACACGGTGCTCCGAGGGTTGGTTCCCGGATTTGCCCTTGTCATGGTGCTTCTGGGTGTCGCCGGTCTGGTCGCCGTCCGACAGAGCCGCCAAATTCGCCGAGGTGCTGCCGCGATCGTCAGCAATCAACTGACAGTGACCCGACTCATCCAAGAGGCTCAGGCTGAGGAAGACACACTCGCCGTCACTCTCTACCGACTGCGATCCGAGGAATCCTCCGACCGACGGATCCAGCGCCTGCAGGAATTGAAGGAGGCCGATCGCTCACTCGCTCGATTGGCGGACGAAGCCTCACGCACTCCGGATGCGCTCCGGTGGAAGGATCTAGCGATCGAGACTCAATTGTTCTCCCGGGAAGCCGAACAAGCCCTTCGAAAAGGTGCCTTGGTCTCGGATCAAGCCATGGCCCCCCTGTTTGCTAGGCATCAGCGGGTGTTAGCACTCATTCGCGAACTCATCCAAACAAGCAACCAGCGGCTCATCCGCGAGGAACGGGAGTTAAACCTCCAAATCCAGGAAATGGCCGATGGATCCACTTGGCTGCTGGGCAGCTCCTTCATCTTGGCGGCCGCCTGCGCGATAGGAACCATCCTCTACGTTCGTTGGAGCATCCGGCGAATGGAACAGCACACCGATCAGCTGAACCGTGTTTCTTGGCACATGCTTCAAACCCAAGAGGAAGCCGCCCGTCGCTTTTCTCACGAATTGCATGATGAGTTGGGGCAATCCCTGGCGGCGATCCGAGCCAATCTCACTTTTCGCTCAGACGGCGATTCTGAACAGCGTCGCTCCGATTGCGTGCCATTGGTCGACGAGGCAATTGCCAACGTGCGAGAACTCTCCCAACTGTTGCGGCCGGTCCTGCTCGATGATTTCGGGTTGGAGGCCGGGCTCCGTTGGTTGGTAGAGAAATTCGGGCAACGGACCCGGATCCAAGTTCACTTCGAGTCGTCTCTGGAAACACGGTTGAACGGTGACACCGAAACGCATTTATTCCGGATCACCCAAGAATCGTTAACCAACGTCGCTCGGCACTCCTCCGCGACACAGGTATCCATTCGGCTCCGAATTCAAGAGGGACACGTCTGCTTGGTCATCGAGGACAACGGAATTGGCATTGCCAACGACGATCCCAGACCGATGAGCAGTCTGGGATTAGTCGGCATGACCGCACGAGCACAACAATGCGGCGGGTGGGTCCGATTAGAACCCTGTGAACCATCAGGTTTGCGGGTGGTGGTCCAAGTGCCCCTCAAGGCCTTGGACCCACCCGCTGGGTGAGTCCTCCGACTCATACCATCAACGCGTTTTGATTTGGGCCAGACTGACCCGAATTCTGGATGAAGCGCTGATGTTGGGCTTATTGGTGTCGGAACTTCGCAGCCGATCCGCCGGCCCGAAACCTCACTAATTAGGGCTTCGGCCGTCCGGTGGCCTTGACCGTCGCCTTCGGAAGCGTCGCCGAGTAGTCCCGGGAATCAGGCACCCCTCCACCGAGGGCCTTGTAAGCCTTCACCGCCGCCATGAGTTGAGTTTGTTTCATCTCAACAAGCTCTACTCGGGATTCGAGCGCCTCGCGTTGGGTGAGGAGCACCTCCGTATAGTCGGCCCGTGCGGAGTTGAAGAGTTGTGAAGACATCGTGGCTGCCTCGGAGAGGGCCTCCACCTGGCGAGACTTCAACTCATATCCCTGCCCCACATTGCGGACTTGGGAGAGCGCATTGACCACCTCGACGTAAGCCTTGAGGACCGTCTGCTGGTACCGGTATACGGCGGCCACTTGGTGCGCTGAGGCGCCTTTGAACGCCGCCTTGATGGCGCTGCGGTTAATGAGCGGACCGACCAAATTAGCGGTCGCGCCGTAAGCCAAGTTCTCCTTTGCCAAGATGGGAGAACCCAGAGTGAACGACTCAATGCCCAGGACCGCGGAGACGTTGAGCGCTGGATAGAATCGGGCAGCAGCAACCTTCACGTCCAACCCGGCCGCTTTGAGTTCCAGCTCCGCCTGTCGCACATCGGGTCTGTGCCGCAACAGTTCCGAAGGGACACCGGCCTGCAGCGGGCCCAGCATCCGGATTTCAAAGCCGTCCGGGCTGCGTTCGATGGGCTGCGGATAACGTCCGGTCAGCACGTTCAACCGGTTCTCGTTCTCGACGATCTGCTGTTGAATTGCGAAGAGCTTGCTCCGGTTCTTGGAAACCTCCGCCTCGAAACGGCGCACCGCCAACTCCGTCACTCGGCCGGCGGACTTTTTGATCCGGACCGATTCCAGCGCCTTCTCCTGCATCTCCAGCATCCGTCGATAAATGGCCAACTGGCCATCCAGGGACAGCAAATCGTAGTAGGTTTCGGAAATCTCGGCGACAAGGTGAGTCACCATGAAATTCCGCCCCTCCTGAGTGGCGAGGTAGCGCTGGATAGCGGCATCTCGCTCGTTGCGCAGCTTCCTCCAGATGTCGACCTCCCAGTCCAGATCGGCCGCAACGCCGTAGTTCGGCAACGGATTGGGAAACCTCTTTCCAGGCTGAATCTCGAGATTCTCTTCGACCGCCCCGTTGCGCGTGTTGCCCGAAACTTTGTCGACCCCCGCGGTGCCCCCAAGCCGGACGAAGGGCAATAGCGCCCCCCTCCGCGCATCGGTCTCAGCCTTTGCTACGGCAACCTCCTGCATCAGGATGTTGAGTTCCTGGTTGTTGGTCAGCGCGGTGGAGATTAGAGAGATCAGCGCCGGATCTTGAAAATATTCACGCCATCCAATGATCACAGCATTAGTGGCAGCCTCGGTGCCCGGAAAGCGATCCGGCAACGGGGCGACGGCAGAGGGCAGTGGGCCCGGCTTGGGGGCCACGCAACCCGGTGCGACCGCGAGGACCGCGGCGGCGACGAGAGTCCGGGTGAGCGTATAAGCGGATTTCATGGGCCGATTTATTCCTTTTCGTGCTCTTCGCTGAGAGGCAATTGATCCTCGTCGGGCAACAGCTTGGAGCGCTGCGAGAGGCTGGCGAAGATGTAGTAGAGCCCCGGGATCACTATCGCTCCCATCACCGTACCGAGGAGCATTCCACCTGCGGCGGAAGCTCCGATCGTGCGACTGGCGATGGCCCCTGCCCCGGTGGCGCGGAGCAGCGGGATCATGCCTGCGATGAAGGCGAAAGAGGTCATCAAGATCGGACGAAACCGAGCCTTCGCCCCCTCGATCGCGGCATCGAAAATCGACATGCCTTGGAGTTGCTTTTGGGTGGCGAATTCCACGATGAGGATCGCGTTCTTGCCCAGCAATCCAACCAACATGATGAGTCCCACCTGAGCATAAATGTCATTGTCCAATCCCATCCACTTCAGCAGGAAGAACGAGCCCATGACACCGACCGGCAAAGAAAGGATCACTGCCAGCGGCAACAGGAAACTCTCATACTGCCCGACGAGCACGAGATAGACGAACATCAGCACGACGATGAAGATGTAAATGGCTTCATTGCCGCGGCGCGCTTCATCGAAGGAGAGGCCTGCCCAAGCAATGTCGAAGCCGCGCGGAAGGGTCTTGGCTGCCACTTCCTGAATGGCCTTGATGGCGTCGCCCGAGCTGAATCCATCGGCGGGAGCACCCTGAATAGTGGGCGCCGGATAGGCATTGTAACGAGTGATCTCGTTGAGTCCCAACTTGGGCTTCATCGTGACGAACGCCGAGTACGGGACCATATCCCCCTTGTCGTTAGCGACGTAGAGGTCGTTGAGATCCTTGGGAAGTCGTCGAAACTTCGGATCAGACTGGATGTAGAGCTTGAAGAACTGACCAAACTTAATGAAGCCCTGCTCGTAGGTACTACCAATGAGGATCGAGAGATTTTCCATGGCCTTGCCGATGGAAACGCCCTTTTGCATCGCGGCTTGGTTATCGATGACCAACTCGATTTGCGGGTAGTTGGCGCTGAAGAAGGTGAAGAGGCCCCGTAGTTCTTTGCGCTTGCCCAATGCCTCCATGAAATCGCGGTTCACGACTTGAAGACGGTCGTAGTCACCCGTCGCGGTCTTGTCTAGAAGGCGGAGCGAGAAGCCGCCGGCAGCCCCATAACCAGGCACAGCAGGGGGTTCATAGAACTCGATCAGCACGCCTGGGATCGCCCGACAGCGTCGTTCTAGTTCGGCGATGATTTGTGCTGCGGTCAGTTTGCGCTTCGACCAGTTCTTAAGGTTAATGAGGCAGGTACCGGCATTCGAGCCGCGTCCCTCGGTCAACACCTCGTATCCCGCGAGCGATGAGACCGACTCAACACCCTCAATTTGCAGGGCAATTTGCTGCAACTCGGTGGACTTGGCGGAGGTGCGCTCCAGCGTGGAACCGGGCGGCGTCTGAAGGATCGCGTAAATCATGCCCTGGTCCTCGGCCGGGATGAAGCCGGCGGGAATGCGCTCTCCCACCTGCTGGATCGCCACCATAGAGAGGGCAATAATGAGCAGGGTGACGAACCTGCGGTTCACGATACGCTTGAGTAGCCCCGTATAGGAGTTGGTAAACTGATCAAAAAAGCGGTTAAACCGGGCGAGGAGCCACCCGATGGGACCCTTTGGCGCAGCATGCGCGTTGGGCGTTTTGAGGATCATCCCGCACAAGACCGGGGTTAGGGTCAACGCCATGACGCCCGAGAGCACGATGGAAACGGCCATGGTGATGGAAAACTCACGGTAGAACACCCCCACCGGACCGCTCATGAACGTCACTGGGACGAACACTGCCGTCATGACCAGAGTAATGGCGATCACCGCGCCGCCGATTTCATGCATCACCAGTTGTGTCGCCTTGTAGGGAGAGAAACCGGTGTCATGCATCTTCGCGTGCACCGCTTCGACCACGACGATGGCGTTGTCGACGACGATGCCGATCGCCATCACCAGAGCGAAGAGCGTGATGAGGTTGATGGTGATGCCCATCATCTTCATCAAGAAGAAGGTTCCGATGAGGGAGACCGGGATCGCGAGCGTCGGGATGAGTGTCGATCGAACGTCGCCCAAGAAGACGAAAACCACCAGCGCGACGAGGATGAACGCCTCAATGAGGGTGTGGAGAACCTTCTCGAAGGATGCATCGAGGAAGCTCGAGACGTCGTAGCTAATCTTGTAATCCATTCCCGACGGGAAGGATTTCGCTTTGAACTCGGCGAGCTTGGCCTTGACCTGACGGATGACGTCGTTGGCGTTACTGCCATAGCTCTGCTTGATCACGATCGCGGCGGAGGGGCTGCCGTCGAGGTCTGAGTAGAGATCGTAGAACTCGCTGCCTAATTCAACGCTCGCGACATCCTTCAGCCTCAGGAGTTCCCCCTTGTCCGTGGCCCTCAGGATGATGTTTTCATACTGTTCCACCTCATTGAAGCGGCCGACATAGGTCAGCACGTATTCGAGCGATTGCGAGGTCTTGCTGTCGGCGCGTCCGAGACGTCCGGGGGATCCGATCACGCTCTGCTCGGCCAGGGATTTCATCACCGCTTCGGTGGCTATGTTGTAGGCCCGCATCCGGTCCGGATTGAGCCAGATGCGCATGGCGTACTGACGGGTGCCGAGGATCTTTGCCGAACCGACGCCCGTGATTCGGCTCAACTCGGGGATGAGGTTGACGTACCCGTAGTTGAAGAGGAACTGCATGTCCGCGTTCTTGTCCGTGGAATACAAGTTCACATACATCAGCATGTTTGGACTGAGATTGTTCACGATCACGCCTTCACGCTGAACCAGTGGCGGCAGACGGCTCATGACCTGATTCACACGGTTCATGACGTTCACCGTGGCCTGGTTGGGGTCGGTGCCCATGTTGAACACGACCTGGATCGTGGCCTCTCCCGCGCTGGTCGCGTCGGAGGTCATGTACTTCATGTTCGGGACGCCGTTGATGGAGCGTTCCAGCGGGATGAGACAGGACTCCTCGAGCACCTTGGCGCTCGCGCCCGGGTAGTCGAGGGTCACCATCACCACCACCGGAGCTACGTCCGGGAACTGGGAGATGGGCATGGTTGCGATCGACAACCCTCCCAGGAACAGAATGAGCAGAGAGATGACGATGGCCAGCGCGGGCCGGCGGAGAATTTGGGTAAACATAGTGGGATACCTAGGTGGCTATTCCGCACGGAGCTTCAAATTCTTGAAGGCCTCTGCTGGCTCGAGGAATTCAAACTCAGCCTTCTCTCCCGGTTTTGCCTGTCGTATCCCCTCAACGACGATCCGGTCCTTGTCGGTCACTCCGCTGCTAACGAGGAACAAGTCCTCGATCTCCTCGCTGATTTGGATCCGTTGCTGCGTCACCACGTCATCCTTTCCGATCACCAGGACATAGTGGTGGTCGAGCACCTCGAAAGTGGCCTTCTGAGGCACCAGAACTGCGTCCTTCACCAGCTTCCGCATTCGGATGGTGCCGGTCTCGCCATGGCGGAGCAGCCGGTTCGGATTCGGGAAATCTGCGCGGAATGGGATTGTGCCGGTTTCGTTGTTAAACTCCGCCTCGATCGCATTAATGCGGCCGGGATGCGGGAAGACTTTCCGGTTGGCCATGACCAACTCCACGATTTTGCGGTCCTCAGGCTGGGCCTGCGAGGCGTACTCGAGATAATCCGATTCGGGCACATTGAAGTAGACCCAAACCTCGCTGTTGTCGGAGAGCGTGGTGAGCAAATCCCCCTCATCCACCAGACTTCCGTTCCGCAAATGGAGCCGATCGACGAGTCCCGGGAACGGCGCCCGGATGTCGGTGAACCCGAGGTGAGCCTGAGCCAGATTCACGTGGGCTTTTTCCTTCTCCAGCTTGGCCCAGGCGATCGCCAACTCGGTCTCCGAGACAATCTTAGTATCGGCCAATCGCTTGGTGTTGTCGTACTCCACCTTCGCAACCTGAGCCTCGGCCTCCGCCCGCTTCAGTTCCGCCTGATACACCAAAGGCAGAATCTTAAACATGGGATCCCCCTGTTTGACCGTCTGGCCTTCGGTAACCGCCACGCTTTCCAAATAACCCCGTTCCAAGGCCCGAATTTCGATATTGCGGGACGAACGGATCTGACAAACGAAGTCGCGGGACACCACCGTGTCCTTCCGCATGGGACGCGAGACCACGAGTTTCGCCTTTTCCTCCTCCTTCTCATGCTCGTGGCCCTCCTGAGGTTTATGGCATCCGCC
>JAPLUH010000394.1 GCA_026397675.1 Verrucomicrobiota bacterium | reverse complement strand
CCTGACTGGACTGGTGTTCACTAATTCGGTGCCGGCGTCGCGTTATCTAACCAATCAAATTCCGCTCAACGGTTCCGGTGTGGCTTTGGGTGATGTGGACGGAGACGGTCGCCCCGATATTTTTCTGGCGGCTTACTCGGGCGGGAGTGCGTTGTTCCGTAACCTAGGGCAGATGAAATTCGCGCCCATCACCGAAGCGGCTTTTGGAATAACCGCACTTTCATCGCTCGATGGAACAGGTGTCGTCCTGGCAGATATTGATGGGGATGGGGATCTGGATCTCTTGCTCAATACTCTGTCACAGGGAACTCGGATTTATCACAACGATGGCAAAGGCCATTTCACACGGGGTGTTGTCATCAATCCCAACCGAGCTGGATCGAGTCTTTCATTGGCGGATGCCGATGGAGACGGGGATTTGGAATTGTCCGTCGCCACCTACCGCACGGTGACGGTGCGTGATGATCCCAAGGCCAAGTATTCCCTTCGCGATGAAAATGGGCGCCAGCGAATCGTGGCCTACAATGGCCGTTCTACCGATGAACCCGATTTGGTGGGGAGGTTCACCATGACTCCAGTGGGCCCCAGGGAAAATGGCGAGGTGGATGCCTTGTATCTCAATGATGGCAAAGGGAGGTTCACGGAGGTGCCATGGACGCGCGGGGCTTTCTTGAACGCCGCGGGTCGTCCGCTCGATTCGGCGCCGCAAGATTGGGGGTTGAGCGTCTTGTTTCGGGATCTCACTGGCGATGGGCGCCCAGACTTGTACGTTTGCAATGATTTCCAATCGGAAGACCGATTCTGGGTCAATGAAACGGCTCCGGGTGGCCCCTTGCGATTTCGGGCTTCGCCCCAATTGGCCTTGCGGCACACCAGCGCCTTCTCGATGGGGGTGGACGCCGCCGACATCGATCGGGACGGCGTGGATGACTTTGTGGTGCTGGACATGCTCAGCCGCGATCACTTGCGGCGCAATGTGCAGATGGACGGGGTGCCGCCCGGGTTCTATCAGCCCGGCATCTGGGACGATCGACCCCAGTTCTCCCACAACACCCTGTTTCTCGGGCGTGGGGATGGGACCTTCGCTGAGATTGGGCGTTTGGCCGGGATCAGTGCCAGCGATTGGTCGTGGACGCCGCTATTTCTGGATGTCGATTTGGACGGGTATGAGGATCTCCTCATCTCCAACGGCAACGAGATGGACATGTTCGATGTGGATGTCGGGGCCCGCGCCGAGGCGATGAAATCGAGCCGGAAAATGGGTTTCATCGAAACTCTGAACATGCGTCGGATGTTTGCCCGGCTCGATACTCCCAATGCCGCCTTCCGTAATCGCGGAGATTTGACCTTCGAAGAGGTGACGCAGGCTTGGGGGTTCGATGCGCCCGGGGTCGAACAAGGCATGGCCGCGGCCGATTTGGATGGCGATGGAGATTTGGACCTGGTGCTCAACGCCTTGAATGAGCCGCCGAAGCTCTACCGGAACAAGGCTACAGCACCCCGGATCGCCGTGCGATTGCGCGGTGGTGCCGGTAATTCTAGGGGCATCGGGGCCAAGATCCGGGTGATGGCCAAAGGGCTCCCGATGCAGTCCCAGGAGATGATGTCTGGCGGTCGCTATTTGTCGGGGGATGACGCGATGCGGTGCTTTGCGTTGGGCACAGCGACAACGGCGGACATCGAGGTGACTTGGCGCAGTGGACGAGTGACCCGACGTAACGGTGCTGGCCCGGGCGTTGCGGAGATTGCAGAGCAGGAGACGATTGCTGTCATGGCGCCACCGCCGGTGCTGCCGCTCTTCGAGTCGATTTCGGATCGCTTGGCGCATGTTCACACGGACACGCCCTTTGATGAATTCGCTCGGCAACCCCTCAAGCCCTTCGACCTCAGCCAGACCGGCCCCGGAATCACCTGGGCCGACCTCAATGGGGATGGTTGGGACGATCTTCTGATTTCTGCGGGGCAGGGTGGAACCCTCGGGGTCTTCACCAATGACGCTCACGGTGGATTCTCGGCCTTTGCTAGTCCGGCACTGCTCAAGCCCGCTTCCCGGGATTTGACTACTGTGATGGTTTTGCGTGGGGTGATTCTTGTAGGCATTAGCAACGCTGAGGACGGAATCACCAATGGCGGAGCGATCCGGATCGTGGACCCGACGTCCGGGGTGAGCGGTGAAATCCTCAGCGGCCGCGCTTGCCCGGTGGGTTCCATGGCGGCGGCCGATGTGGATGGGGATGGTGAGTTGGAAATCTTCGTCGGGGTTCGGGAAGTGCCGGGCCGTTATCCGGAGCCGGCGACCTCGTATTTGTTGAAGAACCGGGGCGGGCGTTTGGGGATCCAGACGGCTTTCGAAAAACTGGGTTTGGTCAACGGCGTGGTTTTCACGGACTTAGATGCCGATGCACGGCCCGATTTGGCGCTGAGCACGGCCTGGGGGGCGGTTCGCTTGTTCCGCAATCGAGGTGGAGCTCTGGAGGCTTGGGATCCGCCACTGCGTGGCTCCGGATTGCCGGCCGGTGTGGAGCGTCTCTCCCAGTGGACGGGCCTCTGGCTGGGGATCACCGCTGGTGATTTCGATGGTGACGGACGCATGGATCTGGCAGCGGGGAACTGGGGGCGCAATCACTTCTTGGGAGCCGATGCCCGCCGGCGACCGTTGCGGATCCGTTCGGGAGACCTGCTTGACGATGGAATTTGGGATCTTCTGGAAAGCTATGTGGGGCCCGATGGGCGGGATTGGCCTGTCCGCAAACGGCCCGCCTTGGCTGCGTTGATTCCGGACGCGGCAACGCGCTTTCCGGATTCGGGGACCTATGGCAAGGCTTCGATGGAGGAGTTGCTCGGTCCTATCTTGGGAACCCTGCCCAGTGTGTCGGCACTCAACCTCGATTCAGGGGTGTTTCTGAATCGTGGGGATTATTTAGAATGGCGACCGCTGCCGCCTCGGGCCCAGGTGGCTCCTGCCTATGGTCTGGCTGTGGCCGATTTGGACGGGAACGGGACAGAAGATTTGTTCCTCTCCCAGAATCACTTTGCGATCCACGCCGATGACGCGCGCTACGATGCCGGGCGGGGGTTGTTGTTAAGAGGGACAGGGCGCGGAGAGTTTCAACCGGACGAGCGTTCTGGCGTCGTGGCTTGGGGAGACCAACGCGGGTTGGCTTTGGCTGACTTGGATGCCGATGGGCGCATCGATCTGGCCCTGGGCCAAAATAGTGGACCGACGCTGCTGTTCCGAAACCGGGCCGCGCGGCCAGGACTCCGGGTTCGCTTGAAGGGGCCCTCCGGAAATCCAAATGGAATTGGAGCCTCCCTCAGGTGGTGGACTGCCGGGAAGGCGGGTCCGCGCCGGGAAATCCGCATGGGCGGAGGTTACTGCAGTGTGGATAGTCCGGTGACGGTGCTGGCATCGGATCGGGCTGGAGGAGAGGTCGAAGTGCGCTGGCCCGAAGGGTCCGTTCGGCGAGTGCCGGTCGCGGCCGGTGTTTCAGAAATTTCCCTGAGCCCATGAACCCTCTGCATCCTTCGATGTTCTGGGTCACCCTGCGTTGGGTTTTCGCAGTCCTAGTGGCACTTCTGGGCGGGGCAATTGGAATGCAGGCGGCCCCGGTGGGTTTGCGGTTCAAAGGGCTCGCACCGGTCTCTCCGTCGTTGCCTGGGCTCACTCGATTGTCGGCCCCGGGACTGGGCATCGACTTCACTAATCGACTGTCCGAAGAACGGGCGGTGACTAACCGCAATTTGGTTTCTGGCTCTGGAGTGGCGCTGGCCGATGTGGATGGTGATGGTCGTCTCGATGTCTTCCTCTGTGGCCTAGATTCTCAGAATGCCCTGTACCGCAATCTCGGGGGGTGGCGTTTCACCAACGTGACGGTCCGTGCCTTGCCTGGGGTGAGTTGGCTCAACCCGTCTTCAGGATCTAATGATTCGACCGGTGCGGCCTTTGCCGATGTGGATGGAGACGGAGATCCGGACTTGCTGGTCAATCAGTTGGGAGGAGGAACCCGCCTGTGGCTCAATGACGGTCAGGGCCGTTTTGAGGAAGCCACCGATGCGGCCGGGTTGCGCTCGCGCACTGGGGCGACCTCGATGGCCTTGGCCGACGTGGATGGCGATGGGGATTTGGATCTCTACGTGTCGAACTTCCGCCCGACCACCGTCCTCGACCAACCCAACACCCGATACCAACTCCGGCAAACCGAAGCCGGCACGGTAGTGGTGGCGGTCAATGGGCGCCCGGTAACCGCATTGGATCTCACCAATCGCTTTGAGATTCGCGCCGGTGGAGAGGTGGTCGAAATGGGGGAGGAAGACGTGCTTTTTCTCAACAACGGGCGAGGCCGTTTTGTTCCGGTCTCCTGGATCGGGGGGGGCTTTTTGGACGTCTCGGGCAAAGCTCTGTCAGCTCCACCCCGGGATTGGGGGTTGGCCGTTCGCTTCCAGGACATGAACGGGGATGGAAGGCCCGACTTGTATGTCTGCAACGACCTGCACACCCCGGATCGAATTTGGATGAATGAGACGGGTCCTGATCACGCCCTGCGCTTCCGGGAACTGGCGTCCTGGGCACTGCGGAGCAACCCGACCTTCTCCATGGGAGTCGATTTCGGGGACTTGGACCGCGACGGTCAGGTCGATTTCTTCGCCGTCGATATGTTCAGCCGTAATCGGGCCTGGCGTCACACCCAGACGGCAGGCATGGCCCCCCTGTTGCGCCTGCCCGGCCGATCCGCCGATCGGGCCCAGGTCCAGCGGAATGTCCTGCAGCTCAATCGGGGGGGCGGCACCTGGGCGGACGCTGCCTGGCAGTCGGGTGTCGAGGCCAGTGAGTGGTCTTGGGGCCCGCTGATTCTGGATGTGGATCTCGATGGATACGAGGACCTGCTGGTTCCCAACGGCCAGTGGCGCGATTTCCAGGACGGGGATGGTGCGAGGCGCATTGCCGAGGCTCAGCGGCGTGGTGCTCTCAAGACACCGGCCGATATTGCCACGATGGTTCGATCCTTCCCGAGGTTGGCTACTCCCAACGTGGCCTTTCGAAACCGCGGCGATGCCACTTTCGAGGATGTCTCTCTGGCCTGGGGCTTTACGACCGATTCCATTTCGCAGGGAGCGGCCATCGGGGATCTCGACGGGGATGGGGATCTGGACGTTGTGATGAACGATCTCATGGATGCGCCAGCCGTTTACCGGAACAACGCGAGCGCCCCGCGAATCCTTATCCGCCTCAAAGGCAAGCCCCCCAACACCCGTGGCATCGGTGCTTCGGTGACCCTTCGTGACGGTGGATTGCCGGACCAGACTAAGGAGATCATTGCTGGCGGTCGGTACGTGAGCGGGGATGAGCCGGCGCGTTCCTTTGCCACGGTCCTGCCGCCTCCGTAGGACTTCGCGTTCGATGGCCCTCGGGACGAGTCTCAGAATGGCAGGGAGTTCCATTTGGTGTTGCGGTCGAGGTTTCGGAGGAAGAGTCATCTGGGACCGAGGCGGTTCCTTCCGTGAAGCCGCCCGCACCGTGGTTTGAAGACCAGACCGCACGCCTCGCTCACCGTCACGAGGATGAGCCCTTTGATGATTTCGGCCGTCAGCCGGCCCTGCCACATCGACTATCGCAACTGGGACCGAGCTTGAGCTGGACCGACCTTAATGGGGATGGGCGTCCCGACCTAGTTATTGGATCCGGA
>JAPLUH010000346.1 GCA_026397675.1 Verrucomicrobiota bacterium | reverse complement strand
CCCGACGATCAAAAGGTCATCGAGGAAATTTATCTCAGCTGCCTCTGCCGACTTCCGACTTCCAAAGAATTGAACTCCATCCGCCTCGGCGCAGGAGCCCAACGCCTGGAAGGGGCCCAAGATTTGGCGTGGGCGCTCATTAACAGCCCGGCCTTCCTCTTCAATCGCTGACCCTGAGAGAAAACCACACACCACTGCCCACATGATCTCTATCCCTGGTCTCTCTGGCGCCACCTGCGACGGTTACAGCCGCCGAGAATTTATGCGCCTCGGCGGTGCTGGCCTGCTCGGTCTGAGCCTGGCCGACATATTGCGCCTCCAAGCCGAACAACCCAAGACCACCGGCCCCGCGCCCGGCCAACCCAAGAACGGCTGGGGATCGGCCAAACAGGTCTTGATGATTTACCTGCAGGGAGGTCCGAGCCATATCGACATCTGGGATCCGAAGCCGGACGCCCCGTCCAATGTCCGAGGCGACTTCAAGCCGATCCGAACCAAAGTGCCCGGCATCCAGCTCAGCGAAGTCATGCCGAAGTTGGCCCAGCAAATCGACCGCGCCACACTGATCCGCTCGATGAGCTACACGCCGGCTGGGCTCTTCAATCACACGGCGGCTATTTACCAAATCATGACCGGCTACACGCCGGACCGCGTCTCGCCGTCGGGTCAGTTGGAACCCCCCGCCCCCAACGACTTCCCGCACATGGGCTCTCAGATCTCCCGGCTCAAGCCGCTGGACATCCCGATGCTGCCCTTTGTGATGCTGCCCCGACCGCTTCAAGAATCGAATGTCATCGGCAAAGGCGGTACGGCCGGTTTCCTGGGAGCTGCCTACGATCCCTACTATTTCTATCAGGATCCGGCCAAGATCATCAACCTGGACGACCTCACGCTGCGCAAAGAAATTAGCAAGGAACGCCTCGACCGCCGCTCGACCCTCTTGAAGGCCGTCAACGATGCCATGCCGGAAATGGAGAAAGCCGTCGAAAAGTACGCTCTAGACCGCTACTATCAAAAGGCCTTCGACCTCGTGAGCAGCGGTCGCGCCCGAGATGCCTTCGACCTGTCCAAAGAAAAGGACAGCCTGCGTGACAAGTACGGCCGTCATACCTTCGGCCAAGGTCTGCTCCTGGCCCGCCGCCTTCTCGAATCCGGGACCCGATTCGTGCAAATGAACTGGCCCGCTGTGGCCAATGGCGACCCCACCGTCGACGCCTGGGACACCCACGCCGCCAACTTCGGCCCACTGCGCAACCTGCACTGTCCCAAACTCGACTCCGGCCTCAGCGCCCTACTGGAAGACCTCGACGAGCGGGGCCTGCTGAAGGAAACCCTAGTGGTGGCCCTCGGCGAGTTCGGGCGAAGCCCACGCCTCGGCGTCAGCACCAGTGGTAACACGAATTCCCCGGACGGCCGTGATCACTGGCCTTATTGCTACACCGCGCTCATCGCAGGTGCCGGCATCCGCCGTGGAGCCCTGTACGGCAAATCCGATGCCACCGGATCTTCGCCCATCGAGACCCCGGTCCACCCGACCCAAATCGTGGCCACCGTTTACCACGCGCTGGGCATCGACCCGCACACGATGGTCATGAATCACTTGAACCAACCACGTGAACTGGTTCAAGCCGAACCCGTGAGCGCCCTTTTCGGCTGAGCTCGCCCCTCCCCAACCAAGCCCATTTACCCAAAGGCCCCGACCGAACCCACGATAGCCCTCCTGTTTTTTCATGAGATTCACCCTCGCCTTGGTGTCAGCGCTGCTCGCGCTCCCGAGCCTCTTCGCACAATCGGCACCTAAGTTGGACTCCGCATCGGTGACTTGGGTCCAACGGGGAACCACTCAACATATTACCCTCAAAGGAGACGCTCTGAGCGGAATCTCCGAGGTGCTAATTACTGGATCCGGGATGAGGGCGATCCCAGTCGCGCCCACCTCACCGAGTGTCACCCTCGAAGGAGACGCCGGTGGACTATCCAGCGCGCCCATCAATTCCGCCCAATCCATCACACTCCAATGCGTGGTCTCTCCGGAGGCCGCCCTCGGGTCTCGTGAACTGCGGGTCGCCAGCCCCAACGGCGTCTCGAACCCTCTAATTTTCCAACTGAGCGATCTCGTCGAGTTGGCCGACCCCAAGACCAACATCAACCGGTCCAACGCGTTCTTCATTCCCTTGCCGGCGGCCCTCTCCGGAGTGATCAGCGCCAACACCGAATCGGATTTCTTCCGATTCAAGGCCCAGGCCGGAAAAACCCTGATCTTCGATCTTCAGGCCAACCGCAGCGGGTCTCCCCTGGATGCGAACCTTATCCTGCGCAGCGCTGACGGGAAGGAACTGCAGCGCAGCGAAGACGCCCACGGACTAGACCCCTTCCTCGAGTTCACTCCGACAGCCGACGCAGAGTTCCTGCTCGAACTCCATGACTTGCGTTTTCAGGGAGGTGGCGACTATCGCTACCGACTGGTCGCCGGAAATATTCCCTACCTGGAATCCTTCTTTCCATTCGGCGGCAAACGAGGTGGCTCGGTCGCTCTTCAATGGACAGGCAAAAATCTCGAAGGAGTTGAGACACTGCCCGTCCAGATTGCTCCTGGTGCCGCCCTAGGGAGTCAGGAGGTCCGCGCTCGAACGCCCCACGGATTTTCTAATCCCGCCAGTTTTGAGGTGGGCGATCTGGACGAATCTGCGGAGGCCGAACCCAACAACACCCCGGATCAGGCCCAGAGTCTGACCTGGCCCCGAGTGGTCAATGGCCGTATCGGCGCTGAGAAAGATGTGGATGTCTTCCGCTTCAAAGCCGTCGCCAACCAAAAGTGGGTAATCGAGGTGAAGGCCCGTTCTCTGGGCTCACGACTCGACGCACTCCTGACCCTCTCCGATACCAACGGGGCTGTCCTTCAACGCAATGACGACGCCTCGGGCCCCGATGCGCGCATCGAGTTCGATGCCAAGAAGGACATGGAATACCAAGTAGCCCTTCGAGATTTAACCCATCGGGGTGGAGATCGCTTCGGCTATCGAATGAGCTTCCGTGCCCCGGATGTGACGGCCGATTTCACCGTTCGAACGACCGGTGGCCGATTCCGTGTCGTCCGCGGGGGCTCAGTAGCCGTCCGATGCGACGTCGACCGCCGCAATGGGTTCGATGGATTGATCCGCATTGAGCCCGAAGGACTGCCGCCGGGCGTCTGGGCTCCGCCGCTCATTCTTGGGCCCAGCACATCCAGCGGTTGGTGGGTGATCTCGGCCAACGCCGACGCACCCCTGGGGTACACACCTCTCAAGGCCTCTGCCAGTGGAGACCACTCGGGCAAGGCGGTCGTTCGTGCCGTTGCCTTCTCCGAGTTGGCTTGGCTTACCGTTCTGCCAGCAGTGCCCTTCGACCTCAGTGTCGCGCCCAACAGTCTCTTGGCCGAACAGAATACCAATACGCTCTTGGAAGTCCGGATTAACCGCAGAGACCATTTTAACGGCGAAGTCCGGATTCTAGCCGAGCCATTGCCGGGAGTCACAATCCCTGCTGTCACGCTCGCGCCGGGACAAACACGAGCCCAACTCCCGCTGCAGGTGGCACAAAATGCCGAGACCGGAGTTCGCCCTTTGATGGTCCGCGCTGAGGCCACGGTGCAGGGTCAAATCGTCTCCACCCATTCAACCGCACCGGTGTCTTTGACAGTCCAGCCCATCCCACTATTCCTTACGGCCATGCTGCCGGGATCCCCCTTCTTCCGCACCGATCCGGTCCGATTGTCGGCGGTCGCCTTGCCCGAAGGCACCGAGTCCGAGGCCAATCAAACCCAGTTCGTGGTCAAGGTGGAGCGACGTGGGTTCACCGGTGAAATCCAATTGCACCTAGAAAATCTACCCAAGGGCGTGCAAGC
>JAPLUH010000470.1 GCA_026397675.1 Verrucomicrobiota bacterium | reverse complement strand
ATCGCGTTGAGCGCGAGGCCGATGACGAATATGTTGAAGACGACCTCACCAAAAGCAGAAGTGATGCGCCAAACGCGGCGCCGGCTCGGAATGACCCAACTGGCGCTGGCCAGACAGGTTGGTTGTTCTGAATCTCAGATCGGATCCCAGATCCAACTCCGGAGCGCTGCTGCTATTGAATTCGGAAGTACCGAGTCTGACTCAGATTCGCAGGAATGAGTGCTGAGCTGCCCGTGACTCCCTCCACCGCAGTATAGGGGCCTTGGATTGCCGGCGATGCAGTCAAGACTCCTGCTCCCGTCCACTCAAGTTTCACAAAATTCCCTTGCAGGAGAATTGTGAGCTTCGATCGTGGGCTGACCTTGGCGATGCGGAATCCCTGATTGACGCTCGCGCCTCCATTGCCAATGGCATTGTCAGCGCGCACGGAGGCGGCAATTCGGGCCGCGTTATTGCCCCAGCTTCCGCCACTGCGCCGCGGGCGAGTATCCGCCCCGCGCAGCTCGTTCCATTCCCAAAGATTACCCGCCTGGTGAAAGGTCCCGTAGTAACTCGAAGCCAATGGATTGGCATCTTCGTCGGAGGGTCCCGACGGCCCACCCGTGTCGCTCAGGAAGCAAAGCGTAAACTGATTTCCAGAGCCTTCCTGATAGTTGAGCAACGTGGCATTGCTGGTGCGATTGGGATAAAGCCAATAGCCACCGGTGGCATCCTTTGTGGGGTCGTAGTATGCTGCCTTGTACCATTCGTCCTCGTTGGGCAGAACGAACTGCGCTTGGGCCGTACGGGGACTCACGACGTCGTAGCCCGTCATTGTATAAGAACCTGTCTCGGTCGTACTCGATTCCCCAGCTCCGTTGTTTAACCAATTAACGAATCGGATGGCATCGACGGCTGCCACCATGTAAACCGGCTTCTTTTCCCCACCTTCCTTAACGGCGTAGGTGTACTTGCCGTCATCCCCATCCCGGGCGATTTGCATGCCCGCATCCCACAATGAATTCGGGTCGGTTTTGGCACTGGCATTCAGGAAGATGGCGTAGTCGGAGTTATTCACTTCATACTTGCCAATTTGATACTCGTAATTGACCGAGCCCTGACGGCCAGATCCGTTCGAATAGTCCTGATCCGCCGGATTTCCGGGGTTTCCGACGATAACAAATTCGGGCCGCGGCCGGAAACTTCGGGCCATTCGGAAGCCCTGATTGACGCTCGCGCATCCGTTGCCGATGGCGTTATCCGCACGGACCGACGCAGCCACGCGGGCGGCGTTATTGCCCCAGCTTCCGCCACCCCGCCGTGGACGCGTGTCCCCTGTGCGCAGTTCCATCCATTCCCAAAGGTTTCCGGCTTGGCTGAAAGTCCCATAGTAACTCGACGCCAGTGGGTAGGCGTCCTCGTCGGTCGGTCCGGAAGGACCGCCGGTGTCGCTCAAAAAGCAGAGTGTGAACTGATTGCCAGCGCCTTCCTGATAATTCAACACCGCCGGGTTGCTTGTCCGGTTCGGATAGAGCCAGTAGCTGCTGGTGCCTTCCTTGGTCGGGTCATAATAGGCCGCTTTGTACCATTCATTTTCGTTGGGCAGGAAGTAATCTGCCTTAGGATTGCGGGGTCCGACGACATCGTAGCCAGTAAAAATGTACGTGCCGGTTTCCGTATCACTCGAGTCCCTCGAGCCATTATTCACCCAGTTCACATAACGCATGGCGTCGACCCCAGCGACCATGTAGACCGGCTTCTTTTCCGATCCCTCTTTTACGGTGTATGAATAAGATCCATCGTCACCGTCCCGGTTGATTTGCATCCCGGAATCCCAGAGTGAATTAGGATCGCTCTTGGCCTTCGCATTTAAGAAGAGCGCATATTCCGTGTTGTTCACCTCGTATTTGCCGATTTGATAGGTGTAAGCGACCGAGCCCTGAGCGCCGGATCCGTTGGAATAGTCTTGATCGGCTGGATTTCGAGGGTTCCCTACGGTCACAAACCGGGCCTGATCTGATTCGGAGGCTTTGAACGTCTTGGTGCTGTTGGCGGCAATTAAATTTCCTGTGCCTGCAGCAAGATCCCGGACGCCTTTCACCGTCAGCGTATAAGTTTTTCCCGGGGTTTGCGCGGTCGTCGTCAGCCGAGTTGGCTAAGTCCCGGGAGCAGGAAAACCGCCCGGTAATGAACTCCGTTGTCTGTGAGTGGGGCGGGTGGCGTGGTGTAACTGAATGCGCTGGCTCCCTCAATGGACACCCCGTTGACTTCCCACTGCACTTGGAGGCGATCGGCCGGGGCACCGCTAACGGTGGCCGCAACGGGCCCAAACTTGGCCGTGCGATTTTCGACCACGCTAAGATCGGCGGGCGATTGAGTCACCTGGATAGCGGCATTCTCATAGGGAGCAATGACGGCCACTTCGGCCAGCGAAAAATATCCGTCACTGGTCGTGCGGGGGCTTTGGGCCTCAAACCGAACGTGTCGCCCTTTAATGCCCGGAGGAAGATTGAGGGCGACCGTCCCTGGGGGCCGACCGCGGTATTGATGACGAAAGACTTCCTTCCGGTTGGCATCGAGGATTAGCAGCCGGAAATCGTCATTTCGCACCCCGCAGGAATTAAACAACGCCTGGCACTCATCGGCGGTCAGGGTTCGAAACCAGGCCTGAAGGCGCCCAATGCTCTGGGTCGTCCCCAGATCAACTTCCCACCAACCATTATCCTCCGGACCGTTGTTTATCGAGACCGACCCATTGTTGAAGAATCCGTCGATGTCTCCGTCGTTCGCCAAATCCGCCGAACCACCGCCATGCCAACCCAGGCTACCGAACTCGTTCAAATCAACGTCCGCCGGAGTCGATGATTGGGTGGCCACTCCGGTCAGGGCCAGATTGACTTCATAAAACGGGGTCGTTCCCGTCAGCGTCTTGGCAGCCAGCGCATTTCCAGCGAGGTCTTTGACGTCCCGTACGATCAGGGAATAAGCCGCTGCGGATGCGGGTGCCGGTGATACTTCGAGAACCACTTTCGTAGCTCCTGTCTTGAAAGAGCCATCCGGATCGAGTGGATCGTCCAATACTTTGACGCTCACGCCGACCTTAGCACTGACGATGCTCGATCCAGGAAAACTATAGTGTGAGGTGTCTTTTGCGGAGACCTCGTCCATGGGCTCATTGAAATACACGGAAAT
>JAPLUH010000012.1 GCA_026397675.1 Verrucomicrobiota bacterium | reverse complement strand
GCATGAAGGCCGTCGCCCTGACCCCGATGCTCCTGGGCAGCCTCTGGGCGGTCGGCGCCCTGACGGTCTGGGCTGTGGTCGCAACTATGATCAGCATAACGCATCACGAATATGTTTTGCCGGACCTGGACCATGTGACGGACCCGGAGATACTGAACCGGACGCCGCCCCAGTGGCTTCCGCCTTTGGGGACTCTCCAACAACTCTTCACGATCGGAGCCATGATCTTGGCAGCGATTTGGCTCGGGTTTGTCGTCCGATCCACTCAGTTCAACACTCACCGCCTCCGGATGGAGTGGCCCACCGTGTTGCGCCAGTGGGGACGGCTTGGCGGAAGATTGATGGCGGGATTGCTTCTGGGCGGCCTGCTGTACGTCGGCCTGAGCCAAAAGCGCGCCGAATTCGATTACCTCTCATCGTTTCGAATTCATCGCGAGGATTTCATCCAATTCGCCACCCAAGCCGAGCAAGAGGGCAAGTTCACCCCCGAGTACCTCAGCCCGTTGGGGATCACCAACCGACCGTCGCCCGAGGGGTTGGTGGATGCACTCATCCGGCAGCGAGGATTCCGATGGCTGTTTCAGGATTTCGTAAAGCATTTCCAAAGAAAGCCTGTGGTCGGGGCCAATCCTCGCCTCCTCATGGACCCGGGGCTGGCCCGCCGCTACGGGCTTCAGACCCAACCAACGTCTCCGGAGCCCACGACGCCGTCCACCAACGCCGCCTCCTCGGAACCAGCATCCGCGGTCCCACAGCCGATGATGATGAGTCGGGAGCTAATGCTGCGCTATGGACTCGTGCCCCAGCGGCAGCCCGGGACCCCGTCCCCGACGCCATCAACCAATCCCGCAACGCCGGAATCGGAGACCCCGACCCCGGCCCCAATGCCCATGATGAGTCAGGAACTAATGAAGCGCTACGGACTCCTGCCAAAGCGGCCGTCCAGAACCCCGGCTTCGACCCCACCGAAGGCTTCCACCAACCCGCCGGCCAACCCCGCACCGGGCCAGTGACCTGGGCGGATCAGCGGGGCGATTCGTTGAAGTACACCTTCAGGTTGTGGGTGGACCGGCCCGACGCGACGATGTCCAGCCGGCCATCGCCGTCGATGTCGGCGAGCGTGAGATCTTCGCAGGCCATGCCATCGTCATCCACCCACACCTTCATCCACCGGCTCCCCACCGGCACGTAAAGCGCCACGCCCACCTTCACCGAACGCGGCCGCCCCATGGCTCGCCATCCCGCGACAATTTGCGGTTGGCCAATGCCCAACAAGTCGCCGCAGGCCAGGGCATGGCCGTCGATCAACCCGTCGTCGAGGACCTCGCGCCGTCCCAGTCCCGGCGCGGCCGTCGTCGCACCGGCCCCGGGAGCGGGCGGATGAAAGATCACCAACTGATTGCCGTGCATCGGCGAGATACCCGCCACCGAACCGTGCGCGTCACCCAGCGAGCGAATTTCGCCCACGCCACCGTTTTCGGGCCCGCCGACCTGCGTCCACGACACCGGCCCACCACCCGCACTGGAAACCGCACCGCCGGCCCCTGCGAGCAGACCCCGGAACGCCCCTTCGGCCGACCCCACGAGCACTTCGGTCACAGGGTTCCCGCCGGAGCGGACCACGGGATCGAAGTTGTGGGTTTTGTGCCACTGGTCGGCCACCGTCTCGACAGCCCAAGGTTGGCGGCGATCGGTCGGCGGCCGGTGGCGCTGGATGCGAGCACCCACGCCTTGCCCGTCCTTGTTACCTCGCCCGTGCAAGGGCACCGACCACAGCGCCCAGCCCTGCGGATCCTTCACCCAGCGAATGCGGTGCATCGTGGGTTCATGGGGCAAGCGAATTGGAGTCCAGCGCGCAGTCCGATCGGCGGGCGGTTCCAGATAGAAGAGTGCCCCGCTATTCACCGTGTCGCCCGGATTCCAGCCCGCCCCCACCGCGATCTCGGCCTTGCCGTCGCCATCGATGTCGGCGGCGGCCACGCACACGTGATCTTGCGGCGTGAGGTTTTCGGCGATGACATGCTTTTCCCACTTGGGGTGCCGGTACCAGGCGATCTGCTTGGCATCGCACAAAATAATGTCCGGGCCGCCATCCCCATCGACATCGGCCACGCTCACCCCGTAACCGACAGCCACGTTGGTGTCGACGTTGACGGCGCGGAACCGGGGAACCAACGGCTCCAAGGCCAGCGCCATCATCGAAGAGCCGGCCATCACAGAGAGAAGAACAGCGGTGGGGAGCATGAGCCCAAGAGTCTTCCTGGATCCTTCACGGGGTTTCACCAACAAAACCGTGAAAAGCTCCTTGAAATCTAAGTTTCACCCCCTGACCCGTTAAAAAAACCTTCCAAGGGACAGGCTCCTTCCAAGGGACAGGCTCCTTCCAAGGGACAGGCTCCTTCCAAGGGACAGGCTCCTTCCAAGGGACAGGCTCCATCCAAGGGACAGGCTCCATCCAAGGGACAGGCTCCTTCCAAGGGACAGGCTCCTTCCAAGGGACAG
>JAPLUH010000495.1 GCA_026397675.1 Verrucomicrobiota bacterium | reverse complement strand
CGTGGTGGCCCAGGCTCAGGCCGCATTGCGGGGCGGGGGGGCGACCCTGCTTTTTGCCCACACCTTGCGCGGCAAAATGGCACCCGTAGACCTCGGGGTGCTTTGCGTGGATGAAAAAGGATTGATGGGCAGCTATTCCTCCGACTTCACGCTGCAGAAAGAAGTCGCCCGATGGGTGTTTTCCCGACGCTTGGATGTTCGAAAGCTCATCACCCATCGCTTTCCGCTCGAGGAAACCGCGGCCGCGGTGGCGTTGGCAGCCCGTCCCAGCGAGGATTCCCTCAAGATCCTGGTCGAGAGTGGTTCGGCTCGAAGGCCCGGCGGATCGCCTCCCTGAAAACGACAACGCCGGCGCACAGTGCGTGCACGCCGGCGTGATCAGATGTGATCGGATGGAAACCCGGCCGGTCCGTGAAGACCGGAGGGTGCGGTGTTCAGGCGGTGAGCTTCTCGAACCGGGCCTCGATGAACTCCCAGTTGAGCACCTTCGAGAGGGCCTGCACGTAGTCGGCGCGGCGATTCTGGTGCTTCAGGTAGTAGGCGTGCTCCCACAGGTCGATGCCGAAGAGCGGGGCCTCGCCGTTGGACAACGGGCTGTCCTGATTGGCAGTGGTGACCAGCTTCAGGCTCTTGTCCTTGGTGACCACAACCCAAAGCCATCCGCTTCCGAAAACGCCCATGGCGCGCTTGAGAAATTCTTCCTTGGCCTCGTCTTCACTGCTGAAGAGTTCGCCGAAGGCCTTCATGAGCGGTCCACCTTCGGTCAGCGGGGCTGAATCCTTCTTGAGGCACTGCCAGAAGAGGGAGTGGTTGTAATGGCCGCCACCGTGATTGCGGACGGCGGAGCGGATCTTCTCAGGAACAGTGTTGAGGTTCTTGAGCAAGTCTTCCACCGAGAGTTTCTGCAGGTCGGGGTAATCAGACAGGGCTTCGTTGAGCTTGGTGACGTAGGTCTGGTGATGCTTGCCATGGTGGATTTCCATGGTTTTGGCATCGATGTACGGCTCCAGCGCGTCGAAGGCGTATCCCAGCGCAGGCAACTTGTGGGGGCCGGAGGCGGATTGTGCGAAGGTGCGGAACGGAGCCGCAGCCATGGCGAAAACCAGGGCAGCAGCCGACTTGAGTGCGTGACGACGATTAATCATGCGGCGAGCAAATAGGTTAAACTTAGATTCGAAACGTGGTCTCGGTTGGATCTGGGCGCAAGTTTGTGAATGTTTCCATTGGGTCACAGATGCACGAGAAACTGTCGCCAGCCTTGCGCCCGATTCGGTGCCGCTCTTAGGGTAGCACGGTATGAGGTTGCTCCGAGCTGGTTCCCTGTCGATGGCCATGATTCTAGGTGGGATCCTGTCCCTGCAGGCAGAAATCTCGCCGGAGGACATTCGCCAGTTGCAGACTCGATTCCAACAGGCCGAAGAATCTGAGGAACGGTTGCGGGCCCGGATCCAGAAGCTGGAGACCACCATCGCTGAACTGCGCTCGCAACTGGGAGAGGTTCGATCTGTCGCGGCTTCGGCGGGCAAGGATTCTGTAACCCAAGAGCAACTCAAAAAGGTGCTCGACCAATTGCGGGATTTGGATCGCCGCCGTCAGGAGGACAACGAAAAAGTGCTCCAACAAATCAAACGACTCGCAGACCTGCCCACGGCACCGCCTCCGAGCTTCGATGATCCCAAACCGAAAGGTCGCAAGCCATCCGCAGAGCCGAGCGTCGGTGCCGGTGGAAACGGGGGGGGAGCTAAGTCTGATCTCAAATCCGAGCCCAAGGCCGACGTGCCCAAGCCGACGTTGCCGGCCGATTATGAATTCTATGAGCACGTTGTCCGTGACAACCAATCGGTGAGCCAGATCATTAACGAGTACAACAAGGGGTACGGACTGAAGGTGCGCCTGAAGCACGTTCTCGAGGCCAACCCCAAGTTGCGCCCCGAGCGACTGGTCACGGGACAAAAGGTTCGCATCCCGGTGGTCAAGTAAGCTCAGTCAGGCTTCCTCAGTTTAAGCAGCACGAATCCACCGATGAAACTCATCCGCCGACTGCTCTTGTTTCTCGGGGTTTTCTTCACCCCGCTGCTGGTTTTCTTTGTGGCGACGGGTTGGTATCAGACGATCAACCCAGAGCGGCTCAAGACCGCGGGTGATGCTGAGACGCTGTTGCAGAAATTTCGGGTGGTTCACACTGATCAAGTTTATCCGGGTGACCGAGAATTTAGTCGGCCTTCGTCGCCGAAGCTCTTCCAGGGACTCATCGGCGCCATGTCCGCAGCCGTATTGCTCTCGACGGCGCTGGGAGTCTTTCTGGCATTCAAGACGGTGCGCGGAAAAGGGTGGGTGCTCTTCTGGTTGTTGGCGGGTCTGGCCGTTCCGGTAGGTCTGCTTTGGGCGGGTCGAAGGGGATGATTATGTTACTGACGCCGCTCCAATGGTTTTTGATGAGTGTCGCTGTGGCGGCTCTTGGGGTCGGTGTCTGGTATTGGTTCCGTACTCGCTTGCGCTACGTCATCGGTCAAAGCTCCCTACGGGTGGTTTTTGGTAAAACCACCGTTCGGCGGGTGCCTTTCGAACAAATCCGGCGCATTCAAAAACCTCGGGGGAGCCTCCCCTGGCATAGGACGGAGAATTGGCGCAATGGGTTCTTTGATAGCCACCGGGTTTTGGTCTTGGAGCGAAACACAGGTTTGTTCCCGTGGTTTGTGATCACTCCCTCTCGTCGATATGAGTTTCGATCCCAATTGAGGGACGCGATGGCTCGTCACGGAGTTCAGACTGAGGACGAAGGACCAGTTGAAGATCTAGAATGATTCTCTAGCGAGTCGGCCCCGGCATCGTTGCCGAACGGCCAGGGGTTCATTAGCGTCGGACCCGAAATGCGATCATTGCTGATTTCAGGCGGGCGGGTGGTGGATCCGGCCAATGGATTCGACGGTGTGGCCGATGTCCTGGTGACCGATGGGCGGATCGCCCGGGTTGGCCCGTCTCTGCAGGCCCCGGCGGAGGCCGAACGGATTGACGCCACCGGGCAAGTGGTATGTCCCGGACTCATCGACCTCCATGTTCATTTTCGTGAACCGGGACAGACCTCCAAAGAGACGATCGCCACCGGCGCTCTGGCGGCTGCCCGCGGTGGCTTTACCACGGTGGTATGCATGCCGAACACGCAGCCGTCGATTGATTCAGCCAGCACTGTCGCCCTGATTCAGGAAAAGGCCCGCACGGCAGTGATTCGAATCGAGGTCTCCGGTGCGATGAGTAAGGGAATTCAGGGCGAAGAATTGGCGTCGATTGGTTCGTTGGCCAAGGCTGGCGTGGTGGCATTGACCGATGACGGCCATTGTATTCAGAACAACGACCTGATGCGCAGAGCCCTAGAATACGCCCGTCAGTTCGGGCTGCCCGTGATGGACCACTGCCAAGACTACGGGATGGTCATGAACGGCGTGATGCACGAGGGGCTTCAAAGCCTGCGCCTAGGACTTCGCGGATGGCCTGCCGCCGGTGAAGAGCTGATTGTCGCCCGCAACATCCTCTTGGCCGAACAAACTGGAACCCCAGTGCATTGTCAGCACATGAGTGCGGCGGGCAGCGTTCGGCTGATTCGCGAAGCCAAGAAGCGGGGGGTGCCGATTTCTGGAGAGGCCTGTCCGCATCATTTTACGCTCACCGATTCGACCATCGCTGGCAGTGCAGAGTTTTGGTCCGGAGATGGCGAGGAATTGGCTCGGCGTGTCTTTCAGGGTCACCCGCTGCCTACTTGGCCCATTTACCACACCCACTTTAAGATGAATCCGCCGTTGCGCACTGCGGCGGATCGGGAGGCGATTCTCGAGGGGTTGGTTGATGGAACCTTGGAGATTATTGCCAGCGACCACGCCCCGCACACCGAGTCAGAGAAGGATGTCGAATTTGACGACGCGCCCTTCGGGATCGTGGGTTTGGAACTCGAGCTGCCCCTTTCTCTCATGCAGCTTTACCATACCGGGCGGCTTTCGCTTTCCGGGGTGCTCGAGAAACTCACGATCAATCCGGCCCGTTTCCTCAAACTGTCCGAGGGTCGAGGGACCCTTTCGTTGGGGGCCTGGGGCGACATCACCCTGTTCGATCCGGAGGCTTCCTGGGTTTGTGACCGCCGCGACACAGAGAGTCTTAGTCAGAATAATCCCTTCCACGGATGGCCCATGAAAGGGCGCGTGACGGGGACTTTTGTCGGTGGGCAACGGGTGTTTTCTTTGAGTCGGTGAACTGGCGACTCCGCAAGACAAGGCCTTCGCTCGCTGAGGAGTTTCTGGGGAGGTAGAACGTGCGGGCTGCGCGGGAGGGGGAGCCTCCGAGGCTTGGTTTGGGTAGTCCCGCTACTGCCTGATGGAGTCGAACTGGGTATTTTTTGGTAATTGGGGTTTGGGCTGGATCGGGGTATTATCGACGCAATACTATTGAATTATGATGTTCGGACGGATTTGGATGTTCCTAATGGCGTTGACGGGGCTCCTTTCCCTCCGGGTCGGGGCGGCTGATCCGCAGCCAGCACCTCCAGCCATTCGGCTCTCGCCGGGATTGGCGGAGGCTCCGTTGGCTAAGCGCCTCGAGACCGTGGGTGCGGGTGCGGTCGTTCCATGGCGTGAGTATTCCATCGGGGATCCGACTTCCGAGGAGCAGATGTATCTCGAATACATTAATCGGGCCCGAGCTTCGCCCTGGGAAGAAGGGTACTTGCTGGCGACAACCTCCGATTCAGAGATTCAGTTCACCTATCGTTTTTTTGGCGTCGATCTCCAGCGGGTCGTTGATGAGGTCGCGGCGTATCCGCCTCAACCGCCACTGTCCTTCGAGCCGCGACTCATCAAAATCGCCCGCAGCCACAGCGAGTACATGCTCCAAAATGCCGTCCAAGAGCATGAGGAACGAGACCCGGCGACCGGTGCTATTATCAATACGACGTCTTCCCGTCTGCTGGGAACGGGTTACCCGCTGAGCGCCGGGGGTGAGAGTGTTTATGCCTACGCTAAGTCCCCACTGGAGGGTCACGCCAGTTTCGAGGTCGACTGGGGCCTGGGAGATGGCGGTGTCCAGCGTCCGCCCGGACATCGTAACAGCAACCACGAAGGAGCGTTTCGGGAATTGGGAGTCGGGGTGGTGCATGGAACCCGTTCCCGCGTGACCCCTCCGTTCACCAATATTGTGGGGACCAACGTGGTCATCACTCCGGCGGTGACCAACACTGTGGGTCCCAGCTTGGTGACACTGGATTTCGGAGCCCCTACCGACACACACCCCCTGGTAACCGGTGTGGTGTATTACGACTTCAATACCAACGGTTTCTACGATGTGGATGAGGGGGTGCCGGGAGTTCGAGTGGAGGGAGAAACTTCAGGTTGGTTTGCCCTAACCCGTAGTTCCGGGGGCTATGCCATTCCCGCAGCGGAGGGAACCCAGAGGGTTCGTTTTTTGAGCGGTGATCACGAACTTGGAACTCGCGCGGTGACTGTCCTTGCCGGAAAGAATGTGAAGCAAGACTGGGTACTGCCCTACGGCGGGACTCGAGTGCTTGGCCCCACCTCCGCGTCGTCCGTCGGGCTGAACATGTTCCAGGTCGAGCCCGTGTTGGGAGCCTCCGGTTACGAGTGGGCGTCCATGCGATGGGATGCGTTTTCCGGCGTCGAGGGTGGCGAGGATGGAGGCGTGCGCTTTCAGTTCAGTGGCCTAGAGGGTTGGGATCCGGTGAAGCTGGGAACTCCGGCATCCGGGACTCACTCTTTCCAATTGGTTCACACCAATGGGCTGGATCAGATTCTTCAGTTCCAGCCGAGGATTCGCCCGGGCACTGGCGCTGAGATTCGCTTCAAATCCTTCCTGGGCTACACGACCACCAACCAGATCGCCTCAGTGGACGTTTCTACCAATGGCATCGATTGGACAGCGCTCTTGCAGGAGCGGGGACGCGGGATCTCCGTGACTCCCAATGGTAGCTATGTGACCAAGTCTGTCTCGCTGGCCCCCTGGGTCGGGGTGGAACTGCAGGTTCGATTTCGTTTCTTCGTGGAACCCATTGAGGGTGCCCGGTTTTACAGCCAAACTCAGCCGTCCTTTGGATGGTCTCTGGACGATGTGCAATTCACCAATTCGCAGGTGGGCACCGAGCCAGCCAGCCACTCACTGGCTGTGGGCCAATCCTTTGTCTTTAAGGGCGGCACCGGAGAAACCTACGAGCTAAAAGCCCGTCCCCGTTTCGGAGGCCAGGTGTTGCCGTACTCGCCTCCGTTGGTTGTGCGGTTTTCTCCAACGGCCATTGCCTCCGGAACAGTGGTGGTTGAGGGAATCCGCCGGAACGAGTCCGGCCAAATGATTATTGATTTCGCACTCACCTCGGGGGTTGCCCGAGAATGGGCGCTCCAAGGGCGCGCTTCATTGCTGGAAGCATGGCAGACGGTGTCCGGAGCCGGATTGGTGGATCGCGGCGTCGGGAAGCTGAGTTGGGTGCATACGCCACCGGTTGGCGATTTTTTCTATCGGGTGATTGCGCGCTAAGGGGGGGCTCAATTTCGCGCTTGAGACACTCATAAACTCTCCGGTCTAGCCCTTAAGATGGCTGCAAGCCAACCTTATACTGTTCCGGAACGTTTGACGGTTGGGTTGTAAGGGAAGTATCTGGCTGTGTGGAAATATTGAAACCTCGAGTTTCTGCGGTGACTTTGATCCAATGAATTTGTTGCAACGCGTTTGGCGATCCTCCCTGGGGAAGAAGTACCTGATGGCCTTGACCGGCCTGGCGCTCTTCGGTTTCGTCGTCGGGCATCTGGTGGGTAATCTCCAGGTGTTCGGTAACCCGGAGTTGATCAACTCCTACGCCCACTTCTTGAAGTCCAAACCGGGACTCCTGTGGGGAGCCCGATTGGGGTTGTTAGCCACGGTGACGATCCATGTGGCCGCCGCGCTCACCCTTAGCGCGGCCAACAAGGCGGCGCGTCCGGTAGGCTATGTGGGCGGATCAGCCTATGGCTCTAGTTGGCGTTCGCGCTACATGTTGGTCAGCGGTCTCGTGATCATGGCCTTCGTCATCTATCATCTGCTGCACTACACCGTGCAGTTGACCCCAGTGAACGGCGTGAAGGGTGGTTTGGATTTCCATTCTCTGACCACCCGTTTGGCCGATGGCACCCAGGTCCAGGATGTGTACGCGATGATGGTTCGCGGATTCCAGGTGGGTTGGGTTTCTCTTTTCTACCTGATTGCTCAGGCCTTGCTGTTCGTTCACCTCGGCCATGGGTTGTCCTCGATGTTCCAGTCGCTGGGCTTACGCAACCATGTTTGGGGATCTCGGATCGCCGCCTTTGCCCAAGTGGCCAGTTTCGCGGTATTTTTGGGATATGCTTCAATCCCGGTGGCGGTGTTGACCGGCATGGGGGGCGACTACGTCAAGAACCTCATGAAGGCGCCGACGACCAACACGGAGACTCTTCGCTGATATGGCCACGCTCAATTCTCAGATTCCCTCCGGCCCTCTGGCTGACAAGTGGGAGAAACACAAGTTCAGCTCCAAGCTGATCAATCCGGCCAACAAGCGGAAATACAAGGTCATTGTGGTCGGAGCCGGATTGGCCGGTTCCAGCGCCTCAGCGACCTTGGCCGAGTTGGGGTACGAGGTGCACAACTTCGTGTTCCACGGTTCCCCGCGTCGGGCCCATTCGGTGGCGGCTCAAGGTGGCATCAATGCGGCCAAGAATTACCAGAACGACGGTGATTCGGTGCATCGCCTCTTCTACGACACCATCAAGGGTGGCGACTACCGTGCCCGAGAGGCCAACGTACACCGTCTGGCCGAGGTCTCGGTGAGCATCATCGATCAATGTGCTGCGCAGGGTGTCCCGTTTGCTCGTGAGTACGGTGGGTTGCTAGACAACCGGTCCTTTGGCGGTGCACAAGTTTCCCGCACCTTCTACGCCCGCGGCCAAACGGGTCAGCAGCTTCTGCTGGGCGCTTATTCGGCGCTGAACAAGATGATTGCTGCGGGTGGGGTCAAGTCCTACACCCATTCCGAAATGCTCGACCTGGTGGTGGTGGATGGCCACGCCAAGGGCATTATCGTCCGTAACTTGCAGACAGGCGAAATCACCCGGCACAGCGCCGATGCGGTCGTTCTCGCCACCGGCGGTTACGGCAACGTCTACAACCTGTCCACCTACGCCCGGGGCTCCAACGTCACGGCCAGCTGGCGCGCCTACAAGCGCGGAGCCTGTTTCGGGAATCCTTGCTACACGCAAATCCATCCGACTTGTATCCCTGTTTCGGGTGATTACCAGTCCAAGCTGACTTTGATGTCGGAGTCGCTGCGCAACGACGGACGCATTTGGGTCCCGAAGCGCAAGGAAGACTGCAAGAAGAACCCCGCTGACATCGCTGAGGGCGATCGAGATTACTACCTGGAGCGGATGTACTCGGCCTTTGGCAATCTCGCTCCGCGCGACGTTGCTAGCCGCGCTGCCAAGAGCGTTTGCGACGAAGGTCGAGGTATTGGCGACACCGGGCTGGGCGTCTATCTGGATTTCGGTGACTCCATTCACCGTTTAGGCGAAAACAAGGTGCGGGAGCGCTACGGCAACCTCTTCGCCATGTACCACGAGATCACCAACGAGGACGCCTACAAGACGCCGATGCGCATCTACCCGGCGGTGCACTACACCATGGGTGGTCTTTGGGTGGACTACAACCTGATGAGCAACATTCCGGGTTTGTTTGTCCTGGGCGAAGCCAACTTCTCGGATCACGGCGCCAACCGTCTTGGGGCCAGCGCCCTGATGCAGGGACTCTCCGACGGTTACTTCGTACTCCCAAGCACCATCACGACCTACTTGGCCAATGTGAAGGCTGGGGGCCGTCCGGCGACCGATCGCGGGGAGTTTAAACAGGCTGAGGAAGAAGTTCAAAAATTCACCCGCCAAGTCACTTCGAGCAACGGCAAGCGTACGCCCGACAGTTTCCACAAGCAGTTGGGCAAGATCATGTGGGACTACTGCGGCATGGCGCGCACTGAAACGGGTTTGCAGAAAGCCATCCAACTGATCGGCGACCTCCGCGAGGAATTTCGAACCAACGTGAACGTGCTGGGCGAGCCGAATGGTTGGAATCAGCCGCTGGAAAAGGCCGGTCGTGTGGCTGACTTCATCGAACTGGGTGAGCTCATGTGTCGTGACGCCCTCATGCGCGAGGAGAGTTGCGGCGGACATTTCCGCGAAGAGTACCAATACACGTCCAATGATCCTGAAGTGCAGCAGGGCGTGGTCAACACGGGCGACGTCAAGCGGCGGGACGACCAGTTCGCCTTCGTGGCGGCCTGGGAATACGCCGGAGCCCCAGATAAAGCCCCGATCCTCAACAAAGAGCCGCTCATCTACGAAGAAGTGAAGATGAGCACCCGGAGCTACAAATAACTCGCCACCTGCACAACCCTTTCCCTACTGCCAATGAAAGTTAGCCTGAAAGTCTGGCGCCAGAAGAACGCGATTACCGCGGGCGAATTCAAGACCTACACCTCGCCCGAGCTGAATCCGAACATGTCGTTCCTGGAGATGCTCGACGTGGTGAACGAAGAACTCTCTAACCGGGGTGAAGATCCCATCGCCTTCGACCACGATTGCCGCGAGGGCATTTGTGGCACCTGCTCGTTGGTCATCGATGGCAAGCCCCACGGTCCTCACAAGGGCGTGGCCACGTGTCAGACCTACATGCGCAGCTTCAGCAATCCAAGGCCTTCCCCATCGTTAAAGATTTGGTGTGTGACCGGAAGTCTTTCGACCGCATCCAGCAAGCCGGAGGATTCATCACTGTTCGCACCGGCAGCGCGCCCGATGCCAACAGCATCCCGGTGCCGAAGGAGAACGCCGATCTGGCGATGGATGCCGCCCAGTGCATTGGCTGCGGGGCCTGCGTGGCCGCCTGCAAGAACGCCAGTGCCATGCTCTTCGTGGCCGCCAAGGTGTCCCATTTGGGTTTGATGCCGCAGGGACAGCCCGAGCGTTACAAGCGCGTCAAATCCATGGTGGAACAAATGGATACCGAGGGTTTCGGAGCCTGCACCGTGACGGGAAGCTGCGAGGCGGTTTGCCCGAAAGAAATCTCCCTCGACTTCATCGCCCGGATGAATCGCGACTACGCCGTGGCCCTCATCAAGGGAGAACCCAAGCAGATGGCTGGCGGTGGTGCAGGTTGACTCTCTAGGGCTTTTTAGCCCATGGCCAAAGCATCGTGAGGGCCATCGCTAGGGCCATCGCTAGGGCTGAAAATGCTCCTCTAAACTTGCAAAGCGGAAGTTCCGGTTCGAAGATGTCCTGACCCTAGTTAGAAAATACATGAAGATCTCTCATAAGGTTTCGGTGGATACCCAGCGCAACGGTTTTACGCTCATTGAGCTGTTGGTAGTTATTGCCATTATTGCGATCCTAGCCGGCATGCTCTTGCCCGCACTCGGCAAGGCCAAGTCCAAGGCTCAGGGCATTATGTGCATGAACAACGGTAAGCAATTGATGCTGGGTTGGACTTTGTACTCCGGTGACAATTCTGATGCGGTGTGCCGCACGGCGGGTCTGGATTCCTTGGTTTCCGCGACGAGCCCGACGCGCAATTACCCGCTGAACCAATGGTGCATGGGCACCATGGATGTGGGCAATGTGGCGACCAATAGCACATTGATCATGCATTCGGCGATGTACGGGTTTGTGAACGCTCTGGGGCCCTACAAGTGCCCGTCGGATCGTCACTCGTGGCAGGGCGGCACTCGCCGTCCTCTTGGCGGTGGTGGTATCCTGACGGTTCGTTCCATGTCGATGAATGCTTGGATGAACCCAATTAATGCTTGGGCCGCCGATAGCAGCAGCGGCGGTTATCAGGGTGCCGGTATCACTAGCTTCCGTCGTCAGTCTCAGATCCAGCGTCCGACCGACACTTGGGTGACCATTGATGAGAACCCGGCTTCCATTAACGACGGTTGGTTCGTGGTCGATCCGAATTCCGGAACTTGGGTGGACATCCCGGCGACCTACCACAACGGTGCGGGTGGCCTGTCCTTCGCAGATGGTCATTCCGAGATCAAGCGGTGGCGCGACGGTAACGTCACTAAGAAGGGTGCTAGCATTGGAGCAGCTCCAGCTGATCGCGGCATTGACCTCAATTGGATGAAGGAGCGCAGCACCTACGCTCGCTGAGCCTTCTGGGTCGAATAATATTTTCAAAGCCCGCCAATTGGCGGGCTTTTTTATGTGCGCCCGGCAGGGCGCATTCCGGTTTGCCGTGTGGTTTGTGTCACGCCGCGATCGGTTGCTGCACTCGTGGTTGGGCTGGATCCATCAAGGCAGGCTTTGACGTCCGACGCCCGTGACGGTGTGATGAGCCGATGCCGCGACGCCCCGCTGTAGACCGGTTTCTGCATGAGCGAGCCCGATTCGCATCTGGGATCGAACGTGTGGCCGGAGTAGATGAGGCGGGTCGGGGTCCGCTGGCCGGACCGGTGGTTGCGGCCGCGGTCATTTTGCCGCGCGCTTGGGTGTTAGAAGGGATTCCGGATGAGTTTGCCGATTTGAACGACTCCAAGCAATTGACCGAAGCTCAGCGGGATCGGTTCTTCGCCGGACTGACGGGAGATCCAGCCGTTCGCTACGCCATCGCTGCGGTGGAACCTTCGGTGATTGATGAGATCAACATCTTGCAAGCCACCCATCGTGCGATGAATCAGGCATTGGCTGATTTGGGGGACGACGTGGATCACGCGTTGGTGGACGGGCGCCCAGTCCGCAGCCTTCGCTGGCCCCAGACAGCCTTGGTGAAAGGAGATTCTCTGAGCTATTCCATCGCTGCCGCCTCGGTGCTGGCCAAGGTGACTCGAGATCGGGTGATGCGAGATGCGGATGCAAAATGGCCGGGTTATGGGTTTGCCGGTCACAAAGGCTATCCGACTCCTGAACACCTAGAGGCCGTCCACCGTCTGGGACCTTGCCCGATCCATCGCCTGAGTTTTGCGCCGTTGCGACGGCCGGAGCCGGAGTTATTCCTGACATGAGTCTTTGGAGCCAATTTCGGAAACCCGTCAAGCCTGTCGAACCCGGGGCCCACCTCCGCTTGGGGCGGAATGGCGAAGACGCCGCCCGGAGCGAATTGGAGAGGCTGGGGATGAAGATTTTGTGCGCCAACTACCGGCACGGGCGCGGGGAGATCGACCTGATTGCTCGGGACGGGGAAGTGCTGGCCTTTGTGGAGGTGAAGTCGCGGTCGTCGGAAAGCTGGGTGCGTCCGGCCCAAGCAGTCGGGCGCCCGAAGCAGCGCAAGCTGTCCGACACGGCGTTGGCTTACCTCAACGAACTCGGCCGGCCTCAAGTCGCCTTCCGCTTCGACATCGTCGAAGTGCTCTTTGCCGGGGCCGAGGTCCGCGAAGTGCGGCACATCCCCAATGCCTTCCCGTTGGCCGAAGGGCGAATGTACCGCTAAAAGCCCGTCGGTTCAGTG
>JAPLUH010000427.1 GCA_026397675.1 Verrucomicrobiota bacterium | reverse complement strand
CGGCCGACTACCTCGACGCGTTCCATTCGATCCTGATTCTCGAGATCGACGGTGCCGGCCCAGAGGCTTGGGGCCGCAGCACGCTGACTGGCCTGCAGATGGCGCCGTATTATATCAACGCCGCGGACTTCAGGCCGCGAGCCGACCAGACGGTCCTCGGAAGGCCCGAGCCCCTGCATTTCCCGTACAGCGTGGTGCGCATCGAATTTAGGATGGCGTCGGCCACGCTGGACCGGATCCGCCTGGCGGGGGATGCCTCGACGTTGGCCAGACAGGGACAGGAGATCGCCATTCGCGAGTGCTTCGGTTGCCACGGCCATGCCGACTTCGGGGGCACCCTATCGGGAAGGCCCTGGCTGTTGATCAAGACTTGGGCGGCGAACACGAACTACTTTCGGAAGTACGTGGTCAATCCGAAGTCGGTGCAGCCGACCTCGAAGATGCCGCCGTTCACGGATCTTGAGCCGAAAGTGCTCGACGCGTTGCAGGCCTATTTCCGGGAGCTTCGGGTTTCCAACGCCCCTCGCTGAGGCTGGGCGATCCGGCGGGGATTAGCACAGTAGTATTGCAACTGGGCCCACCTGCGTGTCGTTTTGGCGTGTTGAAATCCACGAAAGGAACCTACCCTTGTGGCGTGGCGGAGACACCTCCATTGGATCCCTTGGCATCCGGCTTTTTGGCCGATTTAGGGGCGGTGCGGGTGGCTTCTGACTACACGGTCCGCAACTATCGGCAGGCTTTGGAGGAATTCTCGGAGTGGCATCGGGGTGTTGCCGCAGGAGCCGCCCCAGACTGGGTCGCGCTTTCACGGGATCATTTTCGGCAGTACTTGCGTTGGTTGGGCCGAAAGCGCTTGGGTCGTGCTTCGGTGCGCCTTCGGTTGAGTGCTTTGCGCACCTTCTACCGCCACTTATTGCAGCAGAAAGCCGTCGTTGAGCAACCGGTTCGAGGTTTGCGAGTGCCCAAAGAGGAACGTCGATTGCCTCGGTTTCTGTCGGTGCCCGACATGGAGCGATTGTTGCAGGCTCCCCTCGAGGAACACCGCCGCCTGCAATCCGCGGCCGATACGGGTTCAGCCCCCGATCCCACGGAGTGGTTGAGGGATGCGGCGGTCCTGGAATTAATTTATTCGGCGGGCCTGCGGGTCAGCGAAGTTTGCGGGTTGCGGGTCGATCAAGTGGATCTCAACGGCCAGACGCTCCGGGTCCTCGGCAAGGGGCGCAAGGAACGGGTGATTCCCTTCGGCGGTCCGGCGCTGGCCGCCTTGGAGGCCTATTGGCGATGGATTGGACCTCAGCAAAAACCCTCAGATCCCGTGTTTCAGGGGCGCGGTGGGGTTCCGTTGAGCCCCATCCGCGTTCAGACCCGCCTGAAGCGGTATTTGGCCCAGGCCGGCCTGGACCCCGCGCTGACGCCCCACAAACTGCGCCACAGTTTCGCTACCCACCTCTTGGAGGACGGGGCGGACTTGCGGGCCGTTCAAGAGTTGCTGGGACACAAAAACCTCAAGACAACCGAGGTCTATACCCATGTCACCGTGGAACGTTTGAAAGCCGTCTACGCCGCGGCCCATCCCCGAGCTTGAGCCTGGGTGGATCGGTCGTGCTGGCTGCGAATTCTTCCGCCACGCCATCCCTTTCCTCCCAACTGAATCGTTCCGGCCGAGGGGTTTCGTAAAGGCTGTGAAAATCGGGGGTATACTGAAGAACTTTTGACGTATGGGGCTTCGGTGACCAGATTAGGGGCGTCGGGCGCACAGCTGCGCCGGCACTTTTGAGACCATGAGCGAAGAATCCCTCAACAACTTTACCCCTCGCGCCCAGCAGGTTCTAGCCCTGGCGCGCAAGGAGGCTGATCGCTTCAACCATAACTTCGTTGGCACCGAAC
>JAPLUH010000202.1 GCA_026397675.1 Verrucomicrobiota bacterium | reverse complement strand
AGTCTCAGAAGGCCTTAGAGACCTTCAATCAGACCCATGCGGATAGTTTGTTGGGAGGCGCTGCGACCTACGGAGTGGCCAGTGCCCTCGATGCCCAGAACAAGACGGCCGAGTCCATCGCGGCTTATGGTCGGTTTATCTCGGGCTTTGCTGCCGATCCGTTGGTGGCTCAGGCCCGCTTGTCTAAGGCGTTGATCCACGAATCGCAAAAGCAGTATTCAGAGGCGCTTGCCTTGTATGACGAGGTGTCCAAGGACGCCACCAGCATGGCGGCCCAAGAAGCCTCGGCCCACAAGGCGGCCTTGCTCCAGGCTCATCCTGAATTGACCTCGGTGGCCACTAATGCACCCGTCGCCAAGCCCGCGGTGAAGCCGGTTCCGTGAGGTGTCACCGGATCGTTTCATCGGTTTTGGCATCGAGTCCGGTCTCACCTGAATGAACATTTCAATTATTGGCACGGGCTATGTCGGATTGGTCACCGGTGCCTGTTTTGCGGATGTAGGCCACACGGTCATTTGCGTTGATTCGGACCGGGAGAAGGTTCGTCGCTTGCAAGGCGGCGAAATCCCCATCTTCGAGCCCGGCTTGGAAGCCTTGGTGCATCGGACGGTCGCGGCCGGGCGTCTGAGCTTCACGTCATCCACGGCTGAAGGCGTGGCGGGTTCCGAGGCGGTGTTCATCGCCGTTCCAACGCCGCCGCAGCCCGATGGTTCGGTGGATTTGAGCTTCATCGAAGGTGTGGCTCGGGAAATCGCCGGGTGCCTGACGGGTTACCGGGTCATCGTCGACAAGAGCACGGTCCCCGTGAAGACCGCCGAGAAGGTGGCCGAGACGATTAAGCGCTACCGGAAGACCGATGCTGATTTTGATGTGGTGAGCAATCCGGAGTTCCTCCGGGAGGGTTTTGCCATCGACGACCTCATGAAGCCCGACCGGGTGGTTGTCGGGACCTCCAGTGAACGGGCGGCGGCCAAGATGCGGGAGATTTACGAGCCCTTCCGGGCGCCGATCATCGTGACCGACGCCAATTCGGCTGAATTGATCAAGCATGCGGCCAATTCCTTCCTCGCGCTGAAGATCAGCTACGCCAATGCACTGTCGGTGATTTGCGAGGCCAGTGGCGCCAATGTTCAAGAGGTCACCCGAGGCATGGGACTCGATGCGCGTATTGGCACCCGATTCCTCCAGGCAGGTCTCGGCTTTGGGGGGTCCTGCTTCCCGAAAGACCTCAGCGCCTTCATTAAGATCAGCGAGCAGTTGGGGTATGATTTCCGTCTGCTCAAGGAAGTTCAGCGGATCAATGCCACGCAGATGGAGCGGTTCCATCAAAAAATCACCGACACGCTGTGGGTGCTCAAAGAAAAGCACATCGGTGTGTTGGGGTTGACCTTCAAGCAGAACACCGATGACGTGCGCAATTCGCCGTCCATTGATTTGTGTCACCGCATGCTGGCCGACGGTGCGCGCTTGCGGGTGCACGATCCCAAGGGCATGGAAAAAGCCCGGGCTTTCTTTCCCGCAGGTTCAGCCGTGGAGTATGTCTCGGAGGCGGAAGCAGTCGCGACTGGGTGCGATGCGCTGGTGATCGCCACTGAGTGGTCGGAGTTCGGTCGACTCGACTGGGCCCGCATCAAATCTTCCATGGCGACGGCCATTGTTTTTGACGGCCGCAACTTGTTGGACCCGGTGGAAATGAAGCAACTGGGGTTCTTGTATCGCAGTATTGGTCGCTGAAGCGTGGCCCCTCAGGGGTCTGGAGACGGTCAAAATTAGGTTATGAAAATCCTCGTCACCGGCGCGGCCGGATTCATTGGTTTCCACACCTCCGAGCTGCTGTTGAGTCGGGGGGATGAGGTGATCGGCCTCGACAACCTCAACGACTACTACGACGTCAGCCTGAAGGAGGCCCGGTTGGCCAAACTCAGCGGGCGTCCCGGTTTCCGTTTCCACCGCCTAGAGTTGTCCGACCGCGCCGGCATGGAGGCTCTCTTCGCACAAGAAAAGCCCCAGCGAGTCATCCACTTGGCCGCGCAGGCCGGGGTGCGGTATTCCATTCAAAATCCCCACGCCTACGTGGATTCGAACCTCGTGGGCTTCATGAATATCCTAGAGGGATGTCGCCATCATGGTGTCGAGCACCTGGTGTACGCCTCCTCCTCGTCGGTGTATGGGGCCAACACAACCATGCCCTTCAGTGTCCACCACACCGTGGATCACCCGTTGAGCTTGTATGCCGCCACCAAGAAGGCCAATGAGCTGATGGCTCACACCTACAGCCACTTGTACCGCCTTCCGACGACGGGCTTGCGGTTCTTCACGGTGTACGGCCCCTGGGGACGCCCGGACATGGCTATGTTTCTGTTCACCAAGGCGATCTTGGCCGGTCAGCCGATCGATGTGTTCAACCAGGGGAAGATGCGGCGCGATTTCACCTACATTGATGACATCGTCCAAGGCGTGGTTCGCACCTGTGACCGTTTGGCTTCAGTCAATCCCAACTGGAACGGGGCTGTGCCGGATCCGGGGACGAGCTCGGCCCCCTACCGCATTTACAACATCGGCAATAATCAGCCTGCCGAGTTGATGCACGTCATCGGTTGTCTTGAAAAGACCATCGGAAAGACGGTGGAGAAGCGGATGTTGCCGATGCAGGCGGGCGACGTGCCTGCGACTTATGCCGACGTCGACGCCCTCACCGAGGCTGTGGATTTTAAGCCGGCCACACCGATCGAACTCGGCATCGAGCGGTTCGTCGCCTGGTACCGGGAATACTACCGCATTGGCGGCTGAATTGGTCATGCCCTCCGGTGTCATCGACGTGGCAGCAGGCCTGGTGGAGCGCGATGGGTTGATCCTCATCACCCAGCGAAAACAGGGTTCCCATCTGGCCGGGCTCTGGGAATTTCCCGGCGGTAAGCGCGAGCCGGCCGAGACGTGGCAAGACTGTCTGGTCCGCGAGTTGCAGGAAGAATTGGCCATCACCGTGACCGTGGGCGAATTGCGGTATGAGACGGTGCATCACTATCCGGAGAAATCGGTCCGACTTCGCTTCTATGCCGCGGTGCTGATTTCAGGGGAGCCCCGGCCTATCGACTGTGCGGCCGTGGCCTGGGTTGGTCCGAAGGACCTGCCCACTTACGCATTTCCCGAGGCCGATCGGGAGTTGGTGGCCTTGTTGGCTCGCTGAAAGAGAGGCGCTTTTTTTTGGGACTTCTAGGGGTTATCGAAAAGAGGCGTCCCGGACCGTTTGCTCGAGAACCAAAGCAGGACCATCCTCAGGCTGTGTCGAAGGAACTGAAAAACTCCCCCGTGGCGTCGGATGTCATCCGCATCCAGGGGGCGCGCGAGCACAATTTGCGCAACATCTCCGTGGATATCCCGCGCGGGAAGTTCGTGGTGGTGACCGGGGTCAGTGGCTCCGGCAAGAGCACCCTCGCCTTCGATATTTTGTTCGCCGAAGGGCAACGTCGGTTCCTGGACTCGATGAGTGCCTACGCTCGCCAGTTTGCAGATCCGATGTCCCGGCCGGATGTGGATCTCATCACGGGGTTACCGCCGTCGGTCAGTATCGAGCAGGGAACCACCCGGGGTGGTGGCAAGAGTACGGTGGCCACCGTGACCGAGGTGTATCACTTCATCCGCCTGCTGTACGCCCGATTGGGAGTCCTGCAGTGCCCCGACTGTGCTGTTCCCGTCGAGTCGCAAACTCGCGAGGAGTTGCTGACCACCTTGGACGAGGCAGTCCGCAGGCGTGGGCCACTGAAGCTGCTGGCTCCAGTGATTCGCAATCGCAAGGGGTTCCACAGCGAGGTGGCCGAATGGGCTCGTCAGCGGGGTTATCATGAACTGCGCGCCGATGGTCAGTTGGTTCCGGCCGATGAGAACTTCCGACTCGATCGATTCAAGGAACACGATGTTGAAGTCGTCACGGGTGTTTTTCAGGCCAGCGACTCTTCCGAGGTGCGCGTCCAGCGAATCGAGGAAGCCCTTGAAGCGGGCAAACGCACCCTCTTTGCTCTCGATCGCAAGGGGCACCTGACCGTGCATTCCACGGAACGCGGTTGCCCCAAATGCCGGCGGTCGTTCCCTTCGTTGGATCCTAAGAATTTCAGCTACAATTCCAGCCAGGGATGGTGCCTGCAATGCCGCGGTTTCGGCGAGTTGTTCCACTTGCCCGATGTGGAGCGTGGGGCCAATGCCGACTCGGTGGAGGAATCATGGTTTAGCTGGGCTGAATCCCGGGAGACTTGCCCGTCGTGCCAAGGAGCCCGTCTGAATCCGGTGGCGCGGGCCGTCCGGTTGCCCCTGGGTGAAGCCCCATCGGAACGCCCCACCATCGAGGAAATGGGTCGGTGGTCCGTC
>JAPLUH010000136.1 GCA_026397675.1 Verrucomicrobiota bacterium | reverse complement strand
GACATGGTCCAGATCGTTGACCGCATCGAAGCCGAGTTGCACGGCTAGAAGCCGTTCGCGCCGGGGACCGGCAGGTTCGGAGCGGAGCAGCCGGGCCACCAAAGGTGCCTCTCCGACCGCATCCAGGGGTTTTCTCTTTCGTGCCATGTCAGAGAGTCCCAAATCTCAAACCACCAAACAAGAAATTTTACCGATATATATGGTGATTTGGTATAACTCGGCAACTACTGGAGAGTCCCGACCATGCCTCTGATCCGCATTCTTGTAGATGGCTACAGTCTCTTGCACGCCTGGCCCGAATTGGCCCGAGAATCGGCCCGCCATTCGGCCAGGGCCCGGGAAGCCCTCATCGCAACCCTCGGAGAATACCAGGCAGCTCTGGGTACACCCATCACGGTGTTCTTTGATGGCCAGAGCGGAGGCCAGGGTGCGCGATCTCAGAAGACCGATCCCCGGGAGATCGAGGTGCTTTATTCCAAGGCCAACAAAACGGCAGACGACCTGATCGAGCGGGCTGCCTACCGCTTCAAGGCCTATGGAGAGGTTCTGGTCATCACCGACGACAACGCCGAGCGAGATACCGTGCAAGGCTTTGGCGCGCTGGCCTCCAGTTGCGCCACCTTCATTGCCCAGATCGAAGGTGAGATCAAACAAGCTCACCTCGATCTCAAGGCCCACAACCGCCGGGAACGGGATCGGTTCCAGCGCGATCGATCCCGATAGGTCGGGCCCGATCGGGAGTGTCCGTTAGCGCCGCGCCGTTACGGGCTAGGCTATTCCTCGCCGGCAATCAGTTTAGCGATGACGCTCATGTCTTCCAGCGTGGTCGTGTCGCCCTTGATCTCCACGCCGCTGGCAATTTGCTTGAGCAGACGGCGCATGATCTTGCCTGAGCGCGTCTTCGGCAGCGCCTCGGCAAATCGCACCTCGTCGGGCTTGGCCACGGGGCCAATCTCCTTGCCGATGTGGTTGCGCAGTTCGTTCTTGAGTTCTGGCGAGGGCTTCTTGCCGGTCTTGAGCGTCACGAAGCAAACCAATGCCTGTCCCTTCAATTCGTCCGGACGGCCCACCACGGCGGCCTCGGCCACCGACGGGTGGCTCACCAATGCGCTCTCCACCTCGGCCGTGCCAATGCGGTGCCCGGCGACATTGAGCACATCGTCAATACGACCCACGATCCAGAAGTACCCGTCCTTGTCTTGGCGACAGCCGTCGCCCGTGAAGTAACTGCCGGGCACCTCGGTCCAGTAGGTTTCCTTGTACCGGGCGGTGTCTCCCCAAATGCCCCGCAACATGGATGGCCACGGCGTGCGGATCACCAGTTTGCCACCGGAATTCTTGGGCACAGGCTTACCGGCATCATCGACCACCTCCGGCAAAATGCCGAAGAACGGCAACGTCGCGGTGCCCGGCTTCAGCGGGGTCGCCCCCGGCATGGGCGTGATCATGATGCTGCCCGTCTCCGTCTGCCACCACGTGTCCACGATGGGGCAGCGGCCACCACCGACCACCTTGTGATACCAAGTCCAAGCCTCCGGATTAATGGGTTCGCCGACGCTGCCCAAGAGACGCAGTGACGACAGGTCGTGCTTCTTCACCCACTCGTCGCCCCATTTCATGAAGGCCCGAATGGCGGTCGGCGCGGTGTAGAGAATCGTGACGCCGTACTTCTGGATGATGCGCCAGAAACGGTCGGGCTCGGGCCAATTGGGGGCGCCCTCGTACATCAGCGCCGTGGCGCCATTAGCCAGCGGGCCATAGACGATGTAGCTGTGACCAGTGACCCAACCCACATCGGCGGTGCACCAATACACATCTTCGTCCTTGAGATCGAAGACGTACTTGGAAGTCAGCTTGGTGCCCAGCAGGTAACCCGCCGTGGTGTGCAAAATACCCTTGGGTTTGCCGGTCGATCCGCTGGTGTACAAGATAAACAGCGGTGCCTCAGAATCCATCTTCGCCGCGGGGCACACGTCGGAAACGTACTGGAGCTCGCGGTGCCACCAAACATCCCGATCCTCAGTCATCTGGACCTCGTTACCACAGCGACGGACGACAACAACCTTCTCGATGGTTGAGGTGAGTGATTTGCCGGCGGCGTCGCGGAGGACCATCGCGTCATCGACATTCTTCTTGAGCGGAACCACCGCGCCGCGGCGAAAACCACCGTCCGACGTGATGACCATTTTGGCTCCGCAGTCTTGGATGCGGTCCGCCACCGACTGGGCACTGAATCCCCCGAAAACAACACTGTGCACCGCACCAATACGCGTGCAGGCCAGCATGGCGATGGCCGCCTCGGGAATCATGGGTAAGTAAATGATGACCCGGTCGCCCTTGCCCACGCCATTGCGCTTGAGCACGTTGGCGAACCGGCACACCTCGCGGTGCAACTGACGGTAGGTCAGTACACGCTCTTCGCCCGGAGCCCCATCGGTGGCTGGCTCGCCTTCCCAAATGAGCGCCGCCTTGTTGGCGGTCGCGGTACCGAGCCACTTGTCGAGGCAGTTGGACGACACATTGAGCTGTCCACCCACGAACCACTTGGCAAAGGGCACCTTCCACTGCAGCACCTTCTTAAAGGGCTTCATCCACACCAACTCGGCTTCGGCCTGCTTTTTCCAGAACCGCTCTGGGTTCTTCACCGATTCGGTCCACAGCTTCTTGTACTGGGCCATCGATCGGATATGGGCCTTGGCGGCAAACTCCTTAGACGGCTTGAAGATGCGGGATTCCTTGAGGTGGGACTCGATGTTTGACGATGAAGCGGTGCTCATGGATGGACGGTGAACGGCCCTCAGTGTGTTGTTCGAACCGGGCATGCGTCAATCATGCGAGATCGAAGTCCGCCAAAAGCCAGAAGCCGAGGCGGTATGAATGCGAACATCCCCGGAACCGTTGCCGGCCCGGGGATGTTGAATTCGGATTTGTTGTAAGATCCGGACGGTACCGATCAGGTACCGATCAGTACTCGCGCTTCTTGTTCAGACCGGGGGACGGCACCGGGTAGTGGCCGGTGGCGTCGGCGAGAACAGGGGCCGGAGAATCCATGCGGAAGTTCTCGATGCCCGGGGCGAACTCATGGTCGTTGTTGAGGATTTGATCGTAGGTGATGATCTGGCCGGTGTGGGCGGCCATGCGACCCATCGACGACACGAGGCTGGCGCGCACGCCGCGATCGACTTCGTTGTAGGGCTTGTCGTTGCGGATGGCCTCGGTGAGATCTTCCCACTCCATCTGGTAGGGGTCGGGCTCCTGACGAGGACCGCGCCAAACGATGTTCTCGGGCTTCATTTCCTGACCCTTGTAAATACGAGCCTTGGAGGGCGCGTGGCCATTCTCGGAAATAACGGCCAAGCCCTTGCTGCCGTGGGCGTAGCTCGCGAATTGGTCATGGCAACCCGGTACGATGCGGCCGTAGTGCATCAACTTGGAACCATCGGGGAAGGTGTACTCGACCGAGTAGTTGTCGAAGTTCTGGTCCACGTTGTCGCCACGATAGTGACGGCC
>JAPLUH010000399.1 GCA_026397675.1 Verrucomicrobiota bacterium | reverse complement strand
CAACGCCTCGCCATATCACTTATGCCGATAGCCCCGCTTCGCACTTCGAAGCCGTGCCATGTCACTTGTCCCGACAGTCCCGCCCCACGTTCAAGTTCGGGACGGTGGCCGTTCCTTTTCCACCTTGCATACTGACTTCGACCCGCGGGATCGTGAAGACGCCACCACCACCACCTTGTTGGCCACCGCCACCACCGCCGCCGCCGCCACCGCCACCGCCCTGACCACCACCACTTTGAGAGGCGACCGCAGGAGTGATGCTAGTAACGCTCTCCAAACCTTCCATGAAGGTATTGGGATTGACGCGCCACCAACGGGAATGCAGTTGGGTTGCTTCAGGAAGACGCTGACGGAACATGATGCCCCATTCTTCCACGGAGTATTTCAGAGGCTTCTCGGATACTTTAACAATGATCTCCAAGACATCCGCTAAACGCAGATCACGCAGGGCCGGGTTGATTCGTACCGGAACGTTGTTCAGGTCCAAGGGTTCAGCAGCCTGCTGAGACTGTTGGGGAGCTCCGGTCGCGGGATCGATGCCACCGAAACCAGCGGATGACAAAGGCTGATCTGCTTGTGAGTTGACCACAAAGGCAATGCCCTTCTTCTCCGGATCTCGGAGACGGGTCTGCTCATCCAGGTACTTGACGACCTCACCTAGCGGCAGGCCATCAAATTTGATTTCGTTAATCCGGATGGTGTCGAGCTTGTGGTAGATGGCTTGACGGCCCGATCCGGTATGAACCCGATTGGTTCGGGCAAATGGATTGGAGATGGGCAACTTGGACTTCGGCTGCTCCCAATATTGCTCCACTTCGAGGAGCTTGTCCTTGTCGGTCAGGAGCTTCTCACGATGAGCCCGGGTGTACTTCGACTCGCGGATAATGTTCAGGTATTGGTAAGCCGCACCGTTGTCCGGATCGAGCTTGATTGCTTCCTGAAGCTTGGTCTCGGCGCGATCAAAGCTACCCATCTCGAAGGCCAACTTGCCGTCTTGGACAGCGATAGCGGCCGCGAGCTTGTTGGTCTTGTCTTGACCGATGTAGCTGAGCGCCTCTTCGGAGGGAACCCGGCCGACCAAGTTCATCAAACGTTGATCGTTCTCTCGCTTGAAGTTCTTCGCCTTGACGTGGTTGGGGTCGACCTTGAGCAAGCGCTTGACCTGAAGGTCCGCCTCCTTGTAGTCGCCCGCCTTAGCGGCGGCATAGGCCAACGCCAAGCGACTGGATGTAAAACCCTCAATCGTGATGCCGCGCTCCTTTTCGACATTGGAGCCCAATTCCTCGGTCAAGTTCCAGGCGTCCTCGTAGGCTTTGGCCGCCGAAGTCAGATCGCCCTGCTTGGAAGCAGTGGCGGCAGCCTCCAGCGTCTTACGCAAGACAATGGCTTTTTCTTCGCGCCGTACGGCGATCTCACCGGCTTCCTGCGCCACGGCGCGGGTAGAGACGGAATCGAACGCGGCAATGAGTGCGACGAGACTCAGGATCTTCGAGACTTTCGTCATGGGGTTCTTCACGGTTTGGACTAAAATGGACATGCAACGAGTCGATTAAGGGAATTACCTCGCCACGGTGGTACGCACGGAATTGGGCGCGGACACTACTAGTTCGTCTTTCTCGATGGCAACAATCTTGTAGACCGCGCCGGAGAGATTGATGGTTTCACCGACACGCTTCTGAGGGAAATCACGCCGATCGGCCTCGTATCGGAGGTCGGCGGAGTATCCCTGAGTGCGGCGAAAATTCTTTCCTTTGGCCAAGTTAAAGGACTCCCGGGTGGCCATGAGTTCGCAGACAAAATTGGTGGGAGACTCTTTGGGACCCTGGGCCTCGAGGAGTCGGAAGAGTTGATCTTTATTTTCTGATCCTACGGCCACCGACTCCACCATGGCGCGGCGAATATTGACCGTCTTTTCATAGTCGCGGCGCGCAGAGAATTGGTAACGCGGCGCTTCAGGCGTGCCGGCGACTTGTTCAAAAGCAATTTCCAAAACCAAGTCGTGGGCGGCCACGTAGGCCAAACCAGAAGCACCGGTGTTGGGACGCGGCTTGGAGGGCTCCAGGCGTCCGCTGGCCGCTCGGGTCCAGGTGATGGGGTTGAAGGTATAGTGATCCTGAGCCGCCAAAACCGTCGGAGTGCGCTGCGAGACCCGTGTGAGGGCCGTTTGCGTTAGGTTGGTCTCGAGGTTTTCGGGGACCAAAGGTTTCTGCTTGGCTCCTGCGAGTTGCTGCAGAGCGGTCTCCAGATACGATCGGACTTGGGCGACGGAGAAGACGAGGGAAATCGCCAGACCTGCGACGGCCAGAAGGACGACTCCCAGAACTAGCTTCTCGTAATGTTTCTTGATGAATTCCATAGGTTCCCAGAATTGCGGCCTAACGGCGGGTCGCCTTCGGAGCCTGAGTTGCTGTCGGGGGAGACGCGAGACGCACCACCTCAAAGCCTAGGGTGACTTTGATGGGTTTCTGCTCGAGAACGATATCACCCACCTTGCCCGAGGGCGCTGGGGCGGAAGGGTTGGCTTGGCTTGGAGGCATGGTCCCCATTCCCGGCCGCAGTCCGTAGCGGCTCATCATGGCCATCATGCCGGCGGCGGGATTCACCGGTGCGGCTTCGGCAGAATCATCGGAAGACGGGCGATCGACGTTGAGGGTCTTGAGAACGTAGGCGTTGGAGGCCCCCACAAACCGGGTCAGCACATCGCCCAACTCAGAACTGAAGCACTGGAACTGCACCTCATAGGGGTAGATACCGGCACCGATCACCGTGTTGGTGCTGACCTTCTTTGAGAGGATGTCGCCAGAACCCGCCAGCTCATTGGTGCCGATCGGCGACCGCTTGATGTGTAGCAGTGAGTGAATCTTGGAGGCGAAGAGCAGTTCGGTGAACTCACGAATGTCTGTCAGGGCCAAGACCAACGGTTGGAGAGTGTTGGGTGGCAGACGCAGTTCTCGGCGCTGGGAGTTGAACGTGAAGTTGTACTTGGAAGCAGAACCCGATGAGGAATCGGCTCCTGTTGGCAACTTAACTCCCTTTCGTTCGGCGGAGTGTTCCAAATCACTAATGGTTCGGGTCAGCAGTGCCTTGAAAGAGGCGTCATCCAGAACCCCTACGGATGGATACTGGGAAAACGTTGCCAGAGCCTGGGTTTTCAGGGTGTTGAATCGAGCTTGCTCGGCTTTGGCTAAATCGATGTTCTTGGCATTCGGGTAAGGCTCCCGTTTGACGAGCGTATCGTATTCGTTTTTCTTGGCTTCGAGTTCTCCGGTGGCTGCTTCAGCCTCCGACTGCGCAGAGAACAGGAAGACCGCCCCGCCGATGAGCAGGGCTGCCGCCACAGCCAAGCTGATGACGAAGGCTAGGTTGCGCTTGATCCAAGACATATCAGAGCTTGATGGGACGCTTGAGCTTGAGCTTCAGGGGGAAGGTGAAGGTCGCAGTGGTGTCATCGACCTGCTCAAGATTGCCAGAGAGCTGAGTCTCCGACGCATCGAATAGCGGACTGGCCTTGGCGATTTTCTCGAGATCGTAGGCGATCTGGCCGTTGGCTTCCTGCTTCACTTTCTGGAGATTGACTGCCCGGATGCTC
>JAPLUH010000280.1 GCA_026397675.1 Verrucomicrobiota bacterium | reverse complement strand
GTTCCGAAAACCCGGGCCTTGCCGAAGCCATTAACCCAAGCCACCGGGTAGGACTTGCCATCGGCCTCGCTCACCGAAGTCGCCAGTGGCGTGGCACCGGGCCACATCTTTTCGATGACGTAGAGTTCGTCCTTGGGGCTGACCCAGTCTTCCGGCATGCCCTTCAGAATGGGATGCTCCGGGGCCACCTTTTTCACCGGGTACCGGCTCTGGTGATCGTGCCTCCGACTGGTGACTCCCAGAAACTTCCGCCACTCGTCGATGCTCGCGGCCCGGTAGGTGTGCATCGCGCAATGGATGGCCACCGCGGGAACACCCGCCTCATGGGCCCGAGTGATTCGCCGGATGTAGTCCGGAGATTGTGTGTCGGCGAAGCACTCGTTGTGAACCACCACATCGAAGCCCTTGGCCCAGTTAGGCTCATTGTAGAGGGCGATCTCGGCTCGCGTGCCCGAGCCGCCTTCGCTGATGACCGTCCACTCCACTCGGGCGTGCCGGGCCACGGCATTGGTGAGAGAGAATGTCTGCAGTGCATAATTGTGGCAGCAGCCGCCAGTGATGAGCAGCGCTCGGATCGGCCGTTTTGTCGACGCGGTGGAATGTCCTGCACAACCGGCGAGGAGCAGCAGGAGCAAACCGAGCAAGGGAGTTCGAAGAGCCATGGACACGACCTTGCGGAGAAGCCGCACCCAGGGTCAATGGCTCGCTGTCGGACGGGAGACGTCGATGGTTTTCAGAGGGGCTTTTCAAAGAACAGTTACAGAGCCATTCGGAGCAAGATTTTAAAATAAAACTGCAAAAACATTCAGGAAATTTCAGGTCTGTCCGATGGATTAGGTGTCGCAAGACATCGGATCTCGAAGACCGAAAAAAATCTTCGAAGGGCTCAGCAACGAACCAGTTTCAGCAATGAATCAGGTTCAGCGATGAAGTGATGAACGCCTCCCAAGGATGGGAAAGTTTCATCCGCGACAAGGATGTCGCGAGCAAACAATTGATCCCCGGAAGGGGCTCGAACTCACGGATAGAGTTATGGTCATTAATACAAACGTTTCTGCGCTCACTGCCTCCCGCAACCTCATCGAGACTCAGGGCTCCCTGTCTCGATCCCTCGCTCGCCTCTCCTCGGGCTCCAAGCTAGTCAACCCCGCGGACAATGCCGCCGGATTTGCGGTCTCCTCTCGCTTCGATGCCCAGATCAACCGCATCCAAGCCGCCAGCGACAACATTGGCAACGCGTTGTCGTTCTCCCAAACCCAGGATGGTTATTTGAAGAAGGTGGCCAAGGCCCTGGATCGCATGAGTGAGCTCTCGATGCTTGCTCTCGATGAAACCAAGAGCGCCACTGACCGAGGCCTTTACAACAACGAGTTCGTTAATCTGCAGAACTTCGTCACGAGTAGCTCCACCCGCGACTTCAATTCGGTGAGCATGTTCGGGGGCAACAGCTTCAATGTGACGATCGACAGCGAAGGGGCCGGTTTCTCCTATTCGGCGATCAACCTAGCAACGGCCACCTTCACCACCGCGACGGCCACCACGACCAACCTCACGACGACCACGTTAGCGGCGACAGCCCTGACTAGCGTGAAGGCCGCCATCAATCAGCTGGCCTCCGATCGGGCGACGGTGGGTGCCAATCAGGCAGCTCTGAATATGTATCAGGAGCAACTGGGAACTCTCAAAGACAACATGTCTGCTGCCAACAGCCGCATCAAAGACATCGATGTCGCGGAGGAGAGTACTAACTTTGCGAAGTACAACATCTTGGTTCAGGCCGGCACGGCGATGTTGTCGCAGGCCAATTCCAGCTCGCAGAGCGTTCTCCGACTGCTCGGCTAATCTTCAGCGGGTTGATGCGGTCCGGGGTGGCTGAATGAGCCTGCCCTCATTCACCACCCGGCCGGCTCCGCGCTCTCTCTCCACTACGGACTCTTCCGCAGTTTCCCAGGTCCAGGTTCAACGCCCCTGATCAGTCCCACTGATGGCTGTGAATTCTGAACGAACGTCACAAAACCGATGTAGGACCACGAATTCTTCCCACAAACCACTTTTCTCCGTCGTGTGATGGATGGCGAAAGCCAAGCGGCTGGACGCTGAAAAATCCGGAACGGGTTCTAGGAGGTCACCCGATCAAATAAGACCTTCGGCGGCAAGGACGCCGTCTTGCAGGATGAAAAAGCTCTGGCGACAGAGCGATTTCAAGGAAGGAGCCAACACTATGGTCATTAACACAAACTACTCGGCACTGTCTTCAGCCCGGCAATTGGGCGAGTCACAGGGAATGCTGAACAAATCGCTGGCTCGATTGAGCTCGGGATCAAAACTAGTCAATCCAACGGACGACGCAGCCGGATTTGCGGTCTCCACGCGTTTCGACGCTCAAATCAATCGAACACAGGCGGCCGTTGACAACATCGGCAACGCGGTTTCGTTCTCCCAAACCCAGGACGGTTACCTGAAGAAGGTGGCTAAGGCTCTGGACCGCATGAGTGAGCTAACCATGCTCGCTCTCGATGAAACCAAGAGCAACACGGACCGTGGGCTCTACAACACCGAGTTCACGAATCTCGGAAACTTTGTCACTGCCACTGCGGCTCGTGATTTCAATGGCGTCAGTATGTTCAGTGGTTCCGCCCTCAATGTGACAGTCAACAGTGAGGGGACATCCAACTTCGCCTACAATGCGGTCAACCTAGCGAACACTACTTACACCACAGCCACGGCTTCCACCATTACGAGTACCACCCTTGCGACCACCGCGTTGACTAACGTGAAGGCGGCCATCAATCAGTTGGCTACCGATCGCGCCGTAGTGGGTGCTAATCAATCCGCCCTGAACATGTATCAGGAGCAGTTAGGGGTGTCGAAAGACAACCTGTCGGCGGCTAACAGCCGCATCAAGGACGTGAACGTCGCTGACGAAAGCACGAACTTCGCGCGGTTCAACATACTGGTCCAGGCGGGAACCGCCATGTTGGCCCAGGCTAACGCCAGTCCGCAGTCGGCCCTCCGTCTCTTGGGCTAAGGCCTACGGATGGTTCGGTCCTGGGCGCGCCGTCTCGGGCGCCCCAGGCCGGGAGGAGTGGAGACACTCTCCCTCCTCCGGCCCCGGACTAGAACTTCTCAGCGCCAGAACGTTCTAGATCACAGAGGGCTCACCAAGAAAGGCGGGACGTGGACTCAGCAATCAGTCCGTAAGGCGGGCGGGGAGAAGACTCCCGAAAGTTCATTGGATCGGCAGGCCTGATGGCATTCAGGGAGGGTTTCAAAACCGGTCTTCTTGCGGATTGATTTCTGCGTCCAAAACGTCTCCAGCAACTCCCCGGTAGGACTTCGGTCTTCCCGGGGTTTTTTGTCTGAGAGTCGGCCTGAAAATGGGGAGGGGTCCGCCCCGAGCCCGGTCTGACTCAGTTCTTCAGCCCTGTTCTGAAAACCCTTGGCCCTGTCGGGGTCGACCGATAGATTTGGCGTTCAGAGAATTTTTTATGGCCAAACTTTCGATCCGCGACCTGAACGTCACCGGCAAACGCGTGCTAATGCGCGTCGATTACAACGTCCCGATGGAGGAGAAGGACGGGATGATGGTGATCAATGACACCACCCGCATTAAAGAGACCCTGCCGACGTTGGAACTGCTCATTTCCAAGGGGGCTCGAATCATCCTCGCAGCCCATTTGGGTCGTCCGGACGGCAAGCGGGAAGCGTCGATGAGCCTGGCCCCGGTGGCCGTTCAGTTGGGTAAAATGTTGGGTCGCCCGGTGAGCTTTGTGGACGAGACGGTGGGTGAAAAGGCCGAGGCCGCTGCAGCCGCTTTGAAGGATGGCGAGATCTTGGTCCTCGAAAATGTGCGGTTCCAGTCGGAGGAAGAAGCCAATGATCCCGTCTTCGCCGCTCGGTTGGCCCGGTTGGCCGATGTCTATGTGAACGACGCATTCGGTGCGGCTCACCGGGCTCATGCCTCGACCAGCGGCGTGGCCCGCATCGTTCGAGCCTGGGGTGGCCAGGCTGCGGCTGGCCTTCTCATGGAGCGTGAACTGAAGTTTCTGGGTGATGAGCTGGAGAATCCGGCCCGTCCGTTCGTTGTGATCCTTGGAGGCGCCAAAGTGAGCGACAAGATCAAGGTGATCGACTGCCTGTTGGACAAAGCCGACACGATCCTCATCGGAGGAGCCATGGCCTACACCTTCAAGTTGGCTCATGGTGGCAAGACCGGAAAATCTTTGGTCGAGAAGGACCACACCGGCACGGCCCTGGCGGCCGAGGCCAAGGCGGCCGATCGGGGCGTTTCGTTTCTGCTGCCGACCGACACCGTCATCGCGGACCTGAAGGACACCGGCAAGGTTAACAAAAAGGGTCGTCCCGTGTTCGAGTTTGTGAATCCCCGGGTCAACACCGGTGACATTCCTGATGACTGTGAAGGCTTCGATATCGGGCCGGATACTGTCCGCCGCTACTCGGAGGTCATCGCTACGGCCAAGACCATCCTCTGGAATGGACCGATGGGAATGTTTGAAGACCCTCGCTTCGCGGCCGGCACCCATGCGGTGGCCAAGGCTGCCGTGGAGGCGACTCAGAAGCACGGGGCCAAGTCGATTATCGGTGGGGGCGACAGCGTCAAGGCCGTCAACAAGGCAGGACTCGGAGATCAGGTGACCTTCGCCAGCACGGGCGGCGGTGCGAGCTTGGAGTTTCTGGAAGGCATTCCGCTGCCCGGCGTCGTCGCTCTCGACGACCGCTGAGACGAGGTTTGGCCGAAATCCCGCTCAGGACTCGTTCGTAGGACTACGATCAATTTGTCTCACCCCCACGCGTGTTTCGACACCCGTGGGGTCTCTTTTTTGTGCCAGTCCGCAGCGGTGCTTCGTGGTGGATCAATCAGACCGACGTCTCTGGCGACCGGGCTACTGCGGACAGAGGGAAGAGCCGGTTTGAATGGTTTGTGGAGTAGGGCTGGCTCGCAATGGCCCGCAATGGCCTCGGTTAGGCCGCAGACAAGCGGGCGTACCGGGCCAGCGCCAACGCATCCGCCAGACGGTCGATGAACGGGTGTTGAGCGAGTTTCATCCGTTCTTTGGCAGCGGCGGGGCTGTAGAATCCAGCGCGGTCGATTTCGGGCCAAGAGGACCAATGACCTGAGCCCACGGGCCATTCGACATCCACGTGATTGCTTTGGATGCCTTGGGTTGGGTCCCACTGACCTTCAAAGGCCCAGGCAAACACGGTCTTGCCACCCCTCTGGCGGATGGAACCCAAATCGATAAAGGGCGGCGCGCTGGTGATGCCAACTTCTTCGAAGAATTCACGGCGAGCGGCATCCAAAGCGCTCTCACCGGGTTCGATTTCGCCCTTGGGAATCGTCCAAATCCCGTGGTCCCGGTGCGGGAACCACGGACCACCCGGGTGCGCGATGAAGACTTCCAGAGCAGCGCTGTTGAAGCGGTACATTAGGAGGCCGGCGCTGACGCGGGAGTGACGCATGACAGGATGAAGACGCTGGACCGACTGGCTCCGGAAGCACCACTGACACGTGGATGGCAGCAATCTACAACTGCTGGGAGGTTATGCTAATGGCCCGCTTACAGCAACACCCCCGTTGACGCCTGTGGACGTTCCGATGAAGACCTCCGGTCGGCGACCCATCTCGAAGCCGAGCTCAGCGGGTCTTTTTCGCGATCTTTTTGGAGGCGTTTTTTTTCGCCGTGGCCTTGGCTTGAGACACGGGGCCCAATCCGAGCACCTTGAAGCGGTTGTCGACTTCTTTGAGATGGAAATCGAGCGAACACAGCGCCTCGAGCTCACCCGATTTGAAATGACTGGCCACCTCCGGGTCTGTCTTGAGGATTTCCAGAAAATCCGCGTCGTCGCGGCCGGCATGTTTGACCTCCCAGGTCTTCATCGCGTTGCGCTGAACCAGGGCGTAGGCGTCCTCCCGGGTGAGGCCTTTGCGGATCAAGGCCAGCAGGAAGGTCTGGCTGTTCCACATGCCTAGGCTCAGTCCCAGATTCTTGCGCATGTTCTCAGGATAGACCAAGAGCCCGTCCATGAGACGGGTGAGCAGTCCGAACATGTAGTCGAGCAAGGTGCAGGAATCGGGGAAGATGATTCGTTCCACCGAACTGTGGCTGATGTCCCGCTCATGCCACAGGGCGACGTTCTCGAGGGCGGCTACGGAGTTTCCACGGATCACGCGGGCCAGTCCGGTCAGACGCTCCCAGGTGATTGGGTTGCGCTTGTGTGGCATGGCGCTGCTGCCCTTTTGACCTCGGGTGAATGGCTCTTCGGCCTCGAGGACTTCTGTGCGTTGCAAGTGGCGAAACTCTACGGACCAGTGCTCGAAGCTGGAGGCTACCAGGGCCAGCCCGTTCATGAACTCGGCGTGGATGTCTCGCTGGATGACCTGCGTGGCAATGCGCACTGGCAGCAGGTTCAGACGCGTGCACACATGGGCCTCCACCGACGGCGGCAGATGGGCATGGGTACCGACGGCGCCGCTGAGCTTGCCTATGGAAACAATGGTGCGGAGATGCTTGAAGCGCGTGAGGGCTCGTGAGAACTCCTCGTGCATGAGTGCGAGCTTCAGACCGAAGGTGGTGGGCTCGCCATGGATACCGTGACTGCGGCCGATGCAGGGGGTCCGCTGATACTCCCGGGCCCGTCGAGCAATGATGGGTAAGAGGGTTTCCACATCGCGGATGAGCAGGTCGGCGCTTTGCACCATCTGGACGGCGAAGGCCGTGTCGACGATGTCGGAGCTGGTCAGACCGAAGTGCAGCCATCGGCTGGCCGGGTCGTTGATGCGCTCGGTCACGGCGGTGGTGAAGGCGATGACATCGTGGTTGAGCACCTTTTCCAGCTCGCGCTGCCGGGCCGCCAATCCGGCGGTGTCGCCCTTCCAAGCCTGACAGCCTTTCTGGATCTTCAGAAAGTCTTTCTTCGGCACCACGCCTTGGGTCACCAGCGCTTCACTGGCGAATTCCTCGATGTCGAGCCACAGGCTCAGCTTGTTCTCCTCGGACCAGATCGCCCGCATCTCGGGCCGTGAATAGCGTTGAATCACGGGCCAATCCTGAGGCAAAGCACTCAGGGATGCCAGAGCGCACCGGGGCATCCCGGTGAGGACGTTCTCTGAAAGCGCCGAGGTAGGCGCGGCCGACTCGGAGACCTATCCCTACCGGCAGAGTGGATCACCGTTCGGGGCTTGTTTTTGAATCACACGAGTGCCGGCCGCTGAACGGATGACCCCGGGCTGGAGATCAGGTCAGCGATTGGCCCGGCGTAGCCTTCCCGAAAGGTAGAAAACTCCGGTTTCCAGCCCAGATCTTCCCGAAGGCGTCGGTTGGACACGCGCTTGTGAGTGGTGCCGCGCTTGCGAACCCGAATCGTTCCGGTGGGATCGGCTGATTCGGCCA
>JAPLUH010000294.1 GCA_026397675.1 Verrucomicrobiota bacterium | reverse complement strand
TCCTGAGTGCTCCTGAAAACCGACCCTTCCTTGAGCAGGAGTTGCTCCGTGCTCTACCGACGTCGGTCTTGGAGCCGTTGGGAGACTCGATGCTGGCACTGAAAGCGCCGGGGTCTTGGTCAGAGATCCGTGCCGCGGTAGGTCAGACCGTCTTCGCCCGCCAGTGGTTGCCCGAGGCTCGGTCGTTTCCCGTGCCATCCATCCGAGCGGCCGCCGAGACGCTGGTGACTGAACTCATCGGATGCCTGCCCGAGGGAGCCCCGTGGCGTCTGCAAGTTGAACCTCGCTTCGGAGTCGCCGATGCGGGCCGGCACCGCTGCGAGTTGATCCGTGATTCGGTCATCGAACAGTTACGCAAACGCCGCCGCTCTCTGCTCAAAGGGCTAGATGCCGTGCCCAAGGCCGCCTTGGGAGATCCCAACCTCAACGGAGCCTGTCCCTTATTCCAGCCGGAGGAGTCGCTCGTTCAGTTGCTCTTGACCTCCCTCGAGGTCGGTTTTCTGTCCATTTTGCCGGCTCCGGGTCCGTTTACCTCGATGGGCTGGGTGAGCCAGTTTCCGTTGGGAGAGGTTCCTGTGGCCGTGGACAAGGCCGCACCCAGTCGGGCTTTTGCCAAGCTGGCGGAGTCGGAACAGCGGATGGGCCGGGCCATTGTCGCTGGTGAGACGTGCGTGGACCTGGGAGCAGCCCCCGGGAGTTGGACCTATCAGCCGGTGCAGCGCGGTGCCCGGGTGATCGCCGTGGACCGATCGCCGCTGCGGGACGACCTCATGCGCAGTCCGCGGGTCACCTTCCATCAAGGCGATGCGTTCCGTTTTGTGCCCGAGGCTCCGGTGGATTGGCTGCTGTGTGACGTTATCGCTGCGCCGGAGCGCAGCATCGGCCTAGTGCTGGAGTGGGTGCGTGAGCGCCGCTGCCGGTACTTCGTGGTGACTATCAAGTTCAAAGGGCAGGAGGATTACGCTCAACTCGATGTTCTGAAGCGTGAGATGCCCCGTTGGGTCGAGTCCTTCCAAGTGTTGCACCTCTGTGCCAATAAAAACGAAGCCTGCGTCTTCGGGACCGTGGGGGACGGTCCACTGAAGAACGCAGGCTGAGGCGCGAGCAGTCTGTCCGGCTTTCTTTGAGTTTCTGGACAAACTTAGGCCCGCAATCGGACGAGCAAATCTTTGCTTTCGACCGTTTCTCCGACCACGCAGAGGAGTTCGGCGACGACCCCATCGACGGGCGCTGTGACCGTGGTCTGCATCTTCATGGCCTCCATCATCATGAGGCGGTCTCCCCTGGACACTTTCTGGCCGACAGTAACGGCAATGCTGGCGACTAGGCCGGGGATGGGGGCGCCAATTTGCAGGGTATCGGCGAGGTCTGCTTTCGGCCGGGTCTTGGTCTGTGGGGTGATCTTCTTGTCGACGATAGAGGCCTCGCGGGTCATGCCGTTGAGTTCAAAGATGATGGTCCGGCGACCGTCCTTGTCGGGCTCGCTCACGTTGATCAGGCGGATCACCAGAGATTTACCGGACTCGATTTCCACACTGATCTCTTCGCCGCGGCGCAATCCGTAGAAGAAGGCCGGCGTGGGCAGGACACTCACGTCGCTGTACTGCGTAAGATGCTTGGCGAACTCGGCAAAGACGGCCGGGTACATCAGGTGTGAGTACAAGTCGTTGTCGGTCGCTTCCCGGCGCAACTTGTCGGTGAGTTCTTTGCGCAGCTTGTCCAGATGGACCGGTTCGGCGCGGTTCCCGGCGCGTCCAGCTTTGAATGCGGCCTGAGCTTCCTTGAAGCGCTTCTCGCCCAAGACGACTTTTTGTACGCCTTCCGGAAAACCATTTTGAGGCCAGCCAAGCCCGCCACCGAGCATGTCGATGACACTTTCAGGGAAGGAGGTGGAATCAGGCTCCAAATTTACGATGTCCGCTGGGCGAATACCTTTGCTGAAGCAGAACAAGGCCATGTCACCGACCACCTTGCTCGAGGGCGTCACCTTCACGATGTCGCCGAAAAGTTCATTCACCTCGGCGTAAGTCCGGGCGATTTCTGGCCATCGATGCGAAACCCCCATGCTCGCGGCCTGCTCCTTCAGGTTGGTGTACTGGCCGCCGGGCATCTCATGAATATACACCTCGGCTGAGCCGGTCTTCGGTGCGGTGTCGAAGGGCGCATAGTATTCGCGGACCTTCTCCCAGTAGTCGGAGAACCCGTTGAGGGCCTCGAGATCCAGACGGGTGTTGCGCGGCGTGTTCTGCAGTGCGGCCGCCACCGAGTTGAGGTTGGGCTGCGAGGTGCTGCCACTCATGGAAGCCAATGCCAAGTCCACCACATCGACGCCGGCGTCGCTCGCTCGCAAGATACTGGCGGCATTAATGCCGCTGGTGTCGTGGGTGTGGAAATGGATGGGGATACTCACTTCACCCTTCAGCGCCTTGACCAGTTTCTGGGCGGCGTAAGGGCGGCAAAGACCAGCCATGTCCTTGATGGCCAAGATGTGTGCGCCCATGCGCTCCAATTCTTTGGCCAGCTTGATGTAGTACTTGAGCGAGAAGGTGTCGCGCCGGCTGTCAAGGATGTCGCCGGTGTAGCATAGGGCTCCCTCGCACAGGGCATGAGTATCCTGCACGGCGTCCATGGCCACGCGCAGGTTGGGCAGGTAGTTGAGTGAGTCGAAGATGCGGAAGATATCCATGCCCGAGGCCGCCGCGTGCTTCACGAAGCCGGCGACCACATGGTCAGGATAGTTGGAGTAACCCACGGCATTCGAACCTCGGAAGAGCATCTGGAAGCAGATGTTCGGGATCTTCTCTCGCAACTGCCGCAGGCGTTCCCAGGGGTCTTCGTTGAGGAAGCGCATGGCGGTGTCGAAGGTGGCACCTCCCCACATTTCCAAGGAAAACAGGCCGCTCTTGGCGTCACCCACGCTGCGCGCCAAGGCATCGGAGCAGGCGAGCATGTCGAAGCTCCGCACGCGTGTGGCCATGAGCGACTGGTGAGCGTCGCGGAAGTTCTTGTCGGTAATGAGCAGGCGCTTTTGCTTGAGAGTCCATTCGGCGAACTTCTTCGGGCCGAGTTCGAGGAGAAGGTCCCGGGTACCTTTGGGAAAGGGTGCGGCCAGATCGGTCTTAGGCAGCGGGGCTGGGTCGAAGGCCTTGGTCGGCCGGTACCCCTTGGAATGCGGGTTGCCGTTGACGATGACGTTGCCCAGGAAATTAAGCAGTTTGGTGGCCCGGTCTTTGCGGCTGCGGAAGGCGAAGAGTTCGGGCGTGGTGTCGATCAGCGTCGTTGT
>JAPLUH010000085.1 GCA_026397675.1 Verrucomicrobiota bacterium | reverse complement strand
ATGGCTTGGCTGTAGCGGGCTCGAAACGGGTTGAGCCAGGCATGCAGTTCGAGGCTGCGGGCGTGGGCTTCGGTGACGGCGAAGGCGAGGGGATCCCAGGCCGGTAATGGGGCTACTCCCATGCGGCCTGACAGGTATTCGCTCCACGGTTCCAGCGGCGAGGCGTAGAGGGCGTCGCAGCTTGTTCGGACTTGCAGGATGACCGCGTTGAGATGCCAGCGTTGAGCCGTGTCGAGCAGGGCGCGCAGTTCGGCCTGTTGGCGGGCGACGGGTAGACCAGATTTACTGGGCCAATCGATGTTGCCCACGGTGGCGATCCACATGGCCCGGAATTCCCGGGGGACCGGCGGAGGTCCGGCGGGCGCGGCCCACAGGACCAGGCTGGTCAGAAACCCGACGAAGAAAAAGCGAAGCATGGGCGAGATGGAGTGAACGTGGACCGCAGAGGTCCGGTGGGCAAGGGTGGCGAGCTAGAGATAGGGACAGGCTCCATGAGGCAGGTGAGTTGCTGTATCCGACCGGTGGTAAGTCCTGCCTTGCCTTTTCGTGGTTTATTTGAGGACTTTCTTGGCGTCATGCGTCCCAAAGCGTTGATTACCGGCATAACAGGCCAGGATGGTTCCTATCTGACGGAATGGCTTCTGGGCCGCGGTTACGAGGTCCACGGCGTTGTGCGCAGAACCAGTTCCCTGGAGCGCTCCCGTCTGAGTCACCTCTATGTTGACGCTGCCGTGTACGGCCAGTCGCTGCACCTCCATTACGCAGACCTGGACGACCCCACCACCCTTCGGCGTGTCCTACTGCGAGTCGTTCCCGATGAGTTGTACCATCTGGCCGGGCAAAGCCATGTGGGGCTGAGTTTCGACATCCCGGAGTCTACGTGCGAGATGACCGCCATGGGTACCTTGCGCTTGCTGGAGATGGTGAGGGATTTACCCAAGCCCGTTCGGTTATTCCATGCCGGATCGAGCGAAATGTTCGGTCGACCGGCCGTTTCGCCCCAGAATGAAGACACGCCGTTCCAGCCGGTCAGTCCGTATGGTGCGGCCAAGGTGTTTGCCACGCAGATGGTTCGCATTTACCGCGAGGCGCACGGTCTCTATGCGGTCAATGGAATCCTCTACAACCACGAGTCGCCGCGTCGCGGTGAGAACTTCGTCACGCGGAAGATCTGCCGTGCGGCTGCCGCCATTCACAGGGGCGTCAGAAGGAGTTGTCGCTGGGTGACACCTCGGCCCGGCGCGACTGGGGCGATGCCCGCGACTATGTCCGTGGCATGTGGCTGAGCCTGCAGCAGGAGGTTCCGCGGGATTACATCTTCGCCAGCGGGGTGCTGCATTCGGTGCAGGATGTCGTTGAGATCGCCTTTGCTTCGGTGGGTTTGAAGTGGCAAGAGCATGTGCGCCAAGATCCTCGTTTTCTGCGTCCGGCCGAACCGACCAATTTGGTGGGCGATGCCACCCGGGCTAACACGCTGTTGGGTTGGAAACCAGAAATTGGGTTCGAGCAATTAATCACCGAGATGACCCGAGCCGAACTGACACACGACGGCTTGGTTGCGTGAGTTGGCAGGGCGTGACTTTACGGGTCGGATGGTCGTAGTTTTACAGAATGCGATTCTCCCCGTGGCTGCGATTAGGTCTGGGCGTTGTGTGTTTGCTACTGACTCGAGTGGCCGCGGCCTTGCCCAGCGAGGGGCTCTTCTCGAAGACCAATCTCGTGGCCTGGTGCATCGTGCCGTTCGATACCCAAAAGCGGAGCCCCGAGGCGCGCGCGGAAATGCTGGAACGGTTGGGAATCCACCGGCTGGCCTATGACTGGCGCACCGAACACATTCCTACCTTCGATGCCGAAGTGGCCGCGATGCGGAAGCGCCACATCGACATCACGGCCTGGTGGTTTCCGGCGGCGTTGAATGGGGAGTCTAAGGCCATTCTCGAGTGCATCGAACGCAACCAAATCCACCCGCAACTGTGGGTGACGATGGGCACAGAGCCCGAGGCGAATGCCACTCGGTTAGAGCAGAAGATTCAGGCGGCCGTCGAGTCTCTAGGCCCCATTTGCACCGAGGCCCAGAAACGCGGATGCACCGTGGCCTTGTATAACCATCTGGGTTGGTTCGGTGAACCGGCCAACCAGGTGCAGGTGATCGAACTGCTGCAGAAGATCGGCCATACCAACGTGGGCAGCGTCTACAATTTCCACCACGGGCACGGGCACCTCGCTGATTTTGAACGGCACTTCAAAACACTCAAACCGCACCTGCTGGCATTGAACCTCAATGGCATGGTCCGGGATGGCGATAAGGTGGGTAAAAAGATCATCCCGTTGGGCACCGGTGATGAAGAACTCCGGCTGATGAAAATCGTGCAGGCCTCCGGTTGGCGCGGCCCGGTCGGAATCATTGGTCATACCGAAGAAGATGCCGAGCTGAAGCTGCGCAAGGAGTTGGATGGCTTGGAAAAACTCATGGCCAATTCGGCGAGTTCGACCAAGTCAGCCGGAGAGCCGCCGGCCTCGGGGCGCGAGGCGGGACTCCAAGTCGAGAAGGACTGGGTGGACAATCGGTGGCAACGCTCAGAGGTGGGTCCATTCCTCGCCTCGAGTGTTCGCTTGCCGGATGGATCTTCGGTGGTTCGCGGTCTCACAGTGCGCGTAGGTCATCAGGCGAGTGCTGTGTACGACCTCGCCCAAGGATCGGTGCGCGCGGTATGGACGGGTGGTTTTTTGAAATTCGATGCCACCCGTTTCGGTTTGATTGGCACGCCGGTTCCGGAGGGCACCGTGCTCTGGACCTCCGAGGCCCAGCGACCGGAGAAAGCCGCAGCGGTTCGTTTTCTGGGCCAACACCACACGCCTGACGGAGTGGTGCTGGATTGGGAAGTGCAGGGGGTCTTGGTTCGCGAACGACCGGAATGGGTCACCACGCCGGGTGGGCCAGCCTTGGTGCGTCATTTGACCATCGGATCGCGAACGGCCCCGATTTCCTGGTGGGCGGCCGGGCATTTGCGCGGCCGGCAATTCACGACCGATATTTCCGAGGAACATTCTGCTTCCCAGGTAAAGGTCGGTACTTCTCAAGTAGGCACCGAGTCCGTTCACGTGCTTCACCTGATGCGCAACACCGAAGCGACTGTCGCGTCTGCAGTCGCCGTGCTCGGTGAGCAGGATTTACATCTGGATTCGACCACTCGGGAGGTCAGCGGCGTGCCCCAGAGTTCCAGCATACTCACGCTCAAGCCCGGTGCAGCGGTTTCCTTGGATCTCGTTTTATGGCGCGGTGCTACGAATGCCTCCGCCGAGTTTGACCGTTGGGCCAAGGCACAGAAATCCCCAGGTGACTCGGGGGCTGCGGGGCCTAGAGACGGGGCCATTCGCCGTGGACACGCTCACCCTTCCGTATGACAACCCCTATCGCGCGCTGCTCTTTGCCTCCGGCGTGGACTTCACTGCCGACGGTGCGGGCTATGTGTGCACCATTCATGGCGATGTTTGGCTGGTGACGGGCATCGATGCGGGTTTGCAGTCGCTGCACTGGAAACGGGTGGCCTCAGGTTTGTTCCAGCCGCTCGGGCTGAAGGTCCGCGACAATCATGTGTACGTCTTGGGCAAGGACCGCATTACGCGTCTGGACGATCTCAATGGCGACGGTGTGACGGATTTCTACGCGACCTTCTACGATGGCATCGCGACCTCGTTGGGTGGGCACGACTACGTCACCTGTCTCGAGGTAGACCATAGCGGTCAGTTTTATTATGCTGACCCGCAAGGCGTTCACCGGGTTGCAGCGGATGGCAAGTCCGCCCAGACCGTGTCATCCGGATTCCGCAACCCCAATGGCATGGGAGCCAGCCCCGATGGACGCATCATTACGGTGTCTCCACAGCAAGGCACTTGGACCCCCACCAGCGAAATTGTCGAAGCCCATTCGGGTGGTTGGTACGGGTTTGGGGGCCCCAAAGCCGACCATAATCCGCCGCTCGGACGCGACTGGCCGCTGTGCTGGATTCCGCACTCCGTGGACAACTCGAGCGGTTCCCAGGTCTGGATTCCTTCGGGCCAATGGGGAGAATTGGGGGGCCAGATGATGCACCTGCTCTGGGGACGTTGCGGGATGATGCTGGTGTTGCGCGACACGCACGGAGCGGTGACTCAGGGCGCGGTGGTTCCGTTGCCGGTGAAGTTCTTGAGTGGGCCCAACCGGGCCACCTTCCGCGCCCAAGACAGTTCTCTGTATGTCGCCGGCAGCACCGGGTGGCAAACCAGTGCCGTGAAGGATGGGGCGGTGCAGCGCGTGCGGAGGACGGGCAAACCGCT
>JAPLUH010000027.1 GCA_026397675.1 Verrucomicrobiota bacterium | reverse complement strand
GGCCGCAGAACGCGAGACCCGGCGTGTGGTTCGGGACATGGGGTTCAACTTGCGGATCCTTCCCAAGGACACCGATCCGGAACGCTTTTTTCTGGAAGGCTATTCGGAGAACACGCTGCCGGCGGACACCGTGACTCGCCTGGCAGCCGGTGCCGGGACTTTCATTACCTTCAACCACCTGACGCCCGTGCTGGAACGGCGGATTCGCCTGGGTGGCCACGAGTGCCTGCTCACGGGATTGGGTGACACGGTGGTGGGGCCGGGTGAAAAAAAGCAGCCCATGGGTTTTCGCATTGCCCCGGGAACAGCGCAGGTCGGGAGCATTTTGGCTGAGCGATTGGGAGTGAAGGTGGGTGGAACCGTGGAAGTGGCCGGCCGAACACTCCGCGTGGAACGGGTTTTGGTGGAGGCGGGAACGGACGAAGACGTGCGGCTCTACACCGCCTTGTCGGATGCACAAATCGCCCTCGGGTTGCCAGGTCGCATCAGCGAGATCAAGGCCATCGACTGCCTGTGCCTGACGGCCGATCAGGATCCTTTGCCGAAGATCCGCGAAGCGCTGTCGCGATTGTTGCCGGAGGCGCGGGTAATTCAAATGCGCGCCTTGGCCGACGCGCGGGCCAAGCAACGGCAAGCCTCGGAACGGGTGAGCGCCTTTGCCGTGCCGATGACTTTGCTGGTGGCGGCCGTGTGGATTTTGGTGCTGGCCATTTTGAACGTGCGCCAGCGCCGGGTGGAGATCGGTCTCTGGCGTGCCTTGGGGACAGGCTCTTCACGCATTGCTGCGCTGTTCTTGGGCAAGGCGGTACTGCTGGGCGGATTAGGCGGTGCGTTGGGATGGACTATCGGAACCCTCGTGGCGTTGCGCTGGGGGCCTGTCTTGTTTCCGGTGACGGCGGCCTCGTTGAAAATGGATCTCTCTCTGATCGGGCCGGCCCTGATCTGGACGCCGCTCTTCGCGGCCGTCTCCAGTTTCTTGCCGGCGATGATGGCGGTGTCGCAGGACCCAGCCGAAACACTCCGAGCCGATGGATGACGCCATGAACTCCCCCCTCGTCGAAGCTTCGGGCCTCACCCGGAATTACGCCTCCAAACCCGGCGTGGTGGCCGGTGTCATCGATTTGTCCCTGCGTGTGGAGCGCGGTGAGTTCGTGGTGATCCAAGGCGCGAGCGGATCGGGCAAGAGCACCTTGTTACTGATGTTGGGAGCGCTGCTCCGGGCGGAGCGTGGAACCTTGCGAATCGACGGGGTGGAGTTGACTCGCCTCAGCGCCGTTGAGAGGTCCGGATATCGGGCGCGTTCGGTGGGCTTCGTCTTCCAATTATTCCACCTCGTTCCTTACCTGAGCGTGCACCGCAACGTTCTTTCCGGACTGCCTTCGGGCAGTGCTGTCGAGTTGTCGGAAGCCGATCGGTGGATCGATGCGCTGGGGTTGACCGAGCGCCGTGACGCAAACCCCGCGACACTGAGTGCGGGTGAGCGGCAACGGGTGGCCTTGGCTCGAGCCTTGGTCAAACGACCACCATTGATTTTGGCCGACGAACCGACCGGCAATCTAGATCCCGACAATGCGGCCCGGGTGCTGGAGCACTTGGACCAGTACCGTCGCTCCGGTGGCACAGTGGTGCTGGTCACCCACGGTTCCGAGGCCAATCGGTATGCCACCCAACGTCTCCGCCTCGAGGCCGGTCGCTGGGCCATTCCGTCTGCATTTCCCTCTTTCAACGACTCCGTATCATGAACCGATTTTGCACTTTGATCGCATCGGCCGCCGTCTGGGCCGTGGCTTCCGCCCGAGCCGCCGACTGGCCCACCTACCGGGGAGACTATTCTCGCAGTGGTGTCTCCACCCAGAGTTTGGCCGGGACGCCCGTGGTCTCGTGGACTTGGCAATCCAAGCACCCACCACAACCCGCGTGGCAGGGAGAAGCCAAGTGGGATGGTTGGAACAAGGTCTTCGATCTAAAGCCCCGTCAGGCCTTCGACCGTGCCTTCCATGTCGTGGTCTCTGGACCTCGGGCGTACTTTGGTTCTTCGGCCGATGATCAGGTGCGCTGCTTGGATACCCGATCGGGAAAAGTACTCTGGAGCTTTTTTACCGAGGGGCCGGTCCGATTGGCTCCGACCCTTCAAGAGGGTCGCATTTATTTCGGGAGCGATGATGGCTGCGTCTATTGCCTGAAGTCGGACGATGGACAGTTGATTTGGAAGACTCGGGCTGTCCCGACGGATCGACGGATTCCGGGCAATAGTCGCATCATTTCGGCCTGGCCGGTGCGCACTTCCGTGGTGGTCCAAGACGGCAAGGTGTATGTGACAGCGGGAATGTTTCCGGCCGACGGAGTTCACTTAGTCGCATTGGATGCGGGTACCGGAACGGAAGTCTGGCGGCAGGTTCAGAATGACCTCCCGGCTCAGGGTTATCTGTTGGCGTCCCGCAGTCGCCTTTACGTGCCGGCGGGGCGCAACAATCCAGCTGTCTGCGACATTGCGACAGGCAAGCGGGTCCGGGTTGTGGAGGGAGCCGGTGGAACGTATGCGCTCTTGACCGACGATTTGCTCGTCTTTGGACCGGGTCAGACCGGGCAATTGGGAGCGGTGGAGGACGGGAGTTCCGATCAACTGGCCAGCGTCCAGGGCAACCACATGATCGTCACGG
>JAPLUH010000425.1 GCA_026397675.1 Verrucomicrobiota bacterium | reverse complement strand
TGTTAATTCACATTTGTAAATGATTAGAGAAACCGCCGTTACATTTGCGGCGACTGGCGCGGTGCATGGGAAGGATTCGTAGAGCCATTTTACGAGGTGGGCGATATCAACCGTTGCCGATCTGGGTAGTTCTGTGGACCTGTTTCTGGTTGGTTGTTACTCCCCTAGCGGCTCTGGATCGGAAGTTTTGGGATGGGGGCAAGGTGCCCCGTAATCCAGTTCGAGGCACTTGGTCGTTGGAGGATGCGTTTCCCACCTTAGGCCCCCTACCGGGGACTCTCGGTTTTGCCGTCCCACCTGGGGAAACCAACCGGATCATCTTCGTGAACATGGGGGGTGTGGCTTACGAAGTGTCCCTGTCCAACAAACTATCCAGTCGGTTGTTTTTGGACCTCTCGGACCGTGTCTTCTTCGAACAGGAGTCCGGCCTTTTGGGGATGGCCTTCCATCCGAGGTTTCAAACCAATGGGTGGGTCTTCGTCTATTACTCCTCCAAGGAAGGCGCCGGTGGGTTGATTCAGTCCTTCAATCGACTCTCCCGCTTTACCGTCCCACCCGGAGGAGACGGGCGTCCGGATCCGGCCTCCGAGGTGGTCTTGTTTCATCAGGAAGATCCGGGACCCAATCACAACGCCGGGTGCCTCGCCTTTGGCCCGGATGGGTATCTCTTTTTGTCGGTGGGAGATGGCAGCCTGTGGTCCAATCGAGTGACCCAGCGCTTAGATGCAGGATTCTTCGGCGGGATACTGCGTCTCGATGTGGATCGCAAACCAGGGAACCCTCCGCCGAACCCAGGTTTTGGAGTTAATCCCAACGCCTATTCTGTGCCTGCCGACAATCCGTTTGTTGGAGCCCGTCAGTACGGCGTGGGGGATCAAGTGATCTGGAAAGGCGAAAATCCTCAAGCATTGCGCACTGAGTTTTATGCATTGGGCATGCGAAACCCATGGCAGTTCAGCTTCGATCCCAAGACTGGTGAACTGTGGTGCAACGATGTGGGCAATGGCTCCCGCGAAGAGGTTAACCGGATCCGCCCTGGGGCCAACTACGGGTGGCCGTGGTGGGAAGGCACCATTTCTACCACCGACCCGGAGGTTGAAGGCACCGCCTTGCCGGAGTTCGAGTACTCCCACTTTTCCGGCCGCACCGCCATCACCGGAAGTCATTTCTACCGGGGTTCGTTTTACCCGGAGTTGGACGGCACTTATTTATTCGCTGATTGGACCGGGGACATCGCGGTGCTGCGACCCGGCGAACCTGGCGAACCGGAGGTCACTTGGATCGTGAACCTGCCCGGAGTGGTGGCTTTCGGTGCGGATCCCCGAGATGGCTCGCTGCTGCTCACTTCTGGTTCAGGACGTATTTACCGACTAGTTCAACGCCCGGTGGTGGGAGAAGTGTGGCCCGATAAGTTGTCTGAGATGGGGCTCTTTGAGAACTTGACGTCGCTAACCCCAAGGCCTGGGTTAGTGCCTTACGAGATCAACGCGCCGTTCTGGTCCGACCATGCCATCAAGCGGCGATGGTTCGCGCTCCCGGGCGAGGACTCGACCATGACCTTTCGCCGCGAGGGAGCCTGGACCTTCCCGGCGGGCACGGTCTGGGTGAAGCACTTTGATCGCCCTTACCACCGTCCGAGCACGATGCTCTTTCCGATGGAAACCCGAATCCTAATTCAGACGACCAATGGGGTTTCTGGCGCGAGCTATCGATGGAATGATGAAGGAAACGAGGCAGATCTCGTTCCGGACGAAGGGTCCGATGCGATGTTCTATGCATGGACCCCGACTGAGTTAGTCACCCAGATCTGGCATTTTCCGGGTCGCAATGAGTGCTTGTCGTGTCACACGTCGGTCAATGGCGGGCCCGCAGGTTTCAATACCGCCCAACTCAATCGACGGACCCGCGAGGGGGTGACCCTCCTCTCTCAACTCGATGCCTGGTCGGCTGCCGGCTATTTCTCGGAGCCCTTGGTTCGGACTTATCAAATGCCCGCACTGGTGAGCCCGACGGATGAGACCCAAACCTTGGAGCACCGTGTTCGGGCTTATTTGGACGCCAACTGCGCCGCGTGCCATCAGCCCGGAGGACTCACCCGCACGCCCTGGGATGCGCGCATCGGAACGGCTCTCGATCAGATGGGGTTAATTGGGGTGCGGTCTTCGTTGTCTAGCATGGGTCTCGGTGAATTTCGCATCGACCCGGGGCATCCCGAGAATTCTTCCCTATTTTTCCGGATCTCCACATTGGGTGCGTTTCACATGCCGCCCTTGGGTACGTCGGAGATGGATACTGCAGCTGTAAATTTAATCCGGCGCTGGATCGTCGAGGACTTGCCCCAGCGGGAGGGGTACGATCAGTGGGCGGCTCGATGGCTACCCCAACCCTGGGAGTCTCTCCGTTCGCAGTCGTTGGATCCGGATAGTGACGGAATCAACAACTTCACCGAATACCTTCTGAGGGAAGGACCGTTGAACCCGCAGCGCCGATGGAAACCGTTGATCGCCCGCGAGGGTTCCCGGTTTGTTCTGCGATTCAATCGCTGGGCCGGCCGGCACTTTGAAGTTCAGTGGGCTACAGATCTTACGCCGGCGGGCCGTTGGAGTCGCTTGGAGGTGGAGGAGAATGATCCTCGAGCGACGTTGTCGGACAGTGAGGCCTCCATCCCGTTGCCTGATGGGCCGACTCGGTTCTACCGGGTGATCGTCGCAGGTGAGTGAGTTGAGTGGGATCGATTGACCCCCGTCGCCCCTTTGGAGCAAGGTGAGCCTTAAGCCTCACAATGACTCCCTGCCGGAATCCTGCCTCACGGTCGACCGCCTTCACGCTCATTGAGCTGCTGGTAGTCATTGCCATCATCGCCATTTTGGCGGGCATGCTCTTGCCGGCACTCGCCCGGGCTCGATCCACGGCCATCAAAACTCTCTGCAGTAGTAACCAGCGGCAATGGGGTATCGGTGTGAACCTCTATGCCAACGACAATGAGGATCGGTTTCCTGACAACACCGACGGCACCGGCCTGAGCTGGCTCGGAGCCAACGCCCGCAGCTTCACCGACAAGTACTTGATGAAGAATGTGGCCCCGAAGTCCCGAAACGACCGCAAGGCGGCCAATCATGTGCTCTTCTGTCCGACCGACCAATGGAACCGGCAGGCCGATGCGTGGAGTTATGGCGCGAGCGTGAGTCGACCCGTGTTCATCGGCTACTTTTTCTTGCCGGGTCGTGTGAATGGAGCCTGGGATTACAACTCCGATGGATTGGGTGACTGGCATTACCGCAAGAAGATGGGTGGGGAGTTTTCTGCGGCTCCCATCCTCATCGATCGGCTCCAAGGCCATGGCGCACATTCCACCAACCTGATGAACCCGGGGATCAAGTGGATCCTGCCAGAAAATGGGCGTCCGACCAAAACGGCCAATCACGCCGGCCAGCGTGGGGTTCCCGACGGGGGTAATTTTCTCTTCGAAGATGGCCATGTTCAATGGATCCAATCCCGCAACGTGACGCTGGGATCCAGTCAGAGCCAGTGGCAGTGCTTCTACGGCATCCGCCTTCCCTGAAGCGCTTGGCAATCGGGGCCTTGTCCCCGATTTTCCTTCATGACAGAGGGCAACGAGCAGGCAGCCGTGTGACTCCGTCGCCGTGGCTTACCGCACGGGCAATCGGTAGCAGGCGGCCTCGCGGTCATTGCGCACCAGCAGGAGGTCGCCAGCCAGTGCGATGGGGTTCCAGGTCTTGTCGCTGAAGACCTTTAGGCGTGCCAGTTCACCGGGCCCGTCCGGAGTGGGATGCAGCAGCACTAATTCGCCGTGCTCGGCCATCAGCAGGTACAGTTCGCCTATCAACAGCCCTTGACCGTGGCCGTGCCGACCTTCCTTCCAACGTTGCGAACCGTCCTTCGCGTCCAAACAGGCCAGTATTCCGTCGTCCAAGCCGTAAATGAATCCATCCCGAAACACGGGATTGGAAAACTTGGCCTTCAATCGCTTGGAGGTCCAAATCGATCGGACCTCGAGCGCGCCCGATGGGGCCTTCGAGATCTCCAGCAGTTCCGCCCCGACCCCATAACCGGCACTCAAAAATACGCGGTTGGAGGAAATTCGCACCGGGTTGGCCACCAGAGGGAAATGGACTCCAAAAGGCCGGTTCCAGAGGACTTGGGCCGTCACGGGATCGTGGGAGGTAATCTCTCGATGGTTGAACTGGAGGATTTGGGGTACTCCGGCCAACTCGGTCAGGTAGGGAGAGCTGTATTCAGCGGAGGAGGAACCACCCGAAGCCAGGAGTTGCCCTGAGTCCAGATGCCACATGAGCAAGGAGCGTTCGTCGCGGCCTCCGGCGCTAACGATAACCCTATTGGAAATCATTGGTGCCCCAAAGTCGTTTTCCGGTCGACAAGTCCAGCGCCTGAAGCCAACCCCGGGCCCCGAGGGTGACCACGCGTCCTTGAGAAATCGTGGGTGAACTGCGGGGGCCTTCTCCAGCGATAGGGGTGAAATAACGGGCTGAATTGGCGGTTTTCCACACAACGTTACCGTTAATTATTTGGCGGCAGACCACCATTTCTTCTTCGCCCTCTTGCTCCTGACTCACCGCCAGATCGCCGACCACCGAGAAGCCCGACCACGCGCCACCGACTGGCTTCCTCCACAGCAGTTGAGGTGGATAAAGGGTCCAGTTGGTTTGAAATGAGGGTCCGTCAACGATACCGTTGCGGTTTAATCCCAGAAATTGGGGGTAATCCCCGGGCAAACGGGTGGTGGAGCTGGAGGGAGCGCCTGGAGCTGACGTGGCGTTGGTTGTGTTGAGTCTGCCCGTGGTGGTGAGAGCCGTTGAGGGCTGCGCCCATCGGGTTTCAACGATGGGGATCAGGTCTCCGGTCACCCCACGAATGCGGAGAGTCAGGCGGGCGGTTCCCGCCAGCAGGGCGATTCCAGCAACGCCCGCCAACCGCAATGTCCAACGAGCCCGCGACAAGAACAGCCACCACAGCAGTTCGAGCCCTGCGGCCCCACCCGCGATACCCAGACAAATTAAATTCCGGCGCTGGAAGGGGAACTCGCTCCACGACTGCACCCCACCCATGGCCACGACCATCAGTCCCAAGATCACTCCAGCCGGCCACCAACGAATGTTCACGCGGCCTGGCAAGGGTGTGGACTGCGGAGCTTCGGTCGACATGGGAGGAGTCTTCCCGCCAATCCAATCTCGGCAAGCCCTTGGGGAGAGCTTCTTTCCGGTACTGCTCTTCATTGACGGAGAAGTTGGCGTCTAGCGGATGGGCTCAAATTGCTTCAAGGATCCCGTCCCAATCATCAACTTCTTCAATGCCTTGTCAGCACCCTCGGCGTCATCAACCCCACCACTTGGTAGAGGCGCAGCGGGGTGGGTTTAAAAAAAATCTACCTTCGCGAGTCGGATTTATGATGAATCCACTCCGGTGAATGGTTACAAAACTCTCAGTCCCCTGAACTTCATGAATACGAGAACTCTCAACTTCGGGCGGAAGGCCTTCACGCTCATCGAACTGCTGGTGGTCATTGCCATCATCGCCATCCTTGCAGGCATGCTCCTTCCCGCATTGGCCAAGGCCAAGTCCAAGGCCACCGGCATCAAGTGCATGAGCAATCTCAAGCAGATGCAGTTGGCTTGGTTAATGTACCCCATCGACAATCAAGACCGGATCGTCCCCAATTACCTGGGCACCACCAACGCGTGGATTGGTGGCAGCGTTTCCAGCATGCCTGGGGCGACCAACGAGTTGGACATCCGTAATGGTCGGTTGTTCCCCTACAACACCAGCACCGAAATTTACAAATGCCCTTCGGATTTGACGGGTCTGAAGGTCAATGGTCGCAATTTGATCCGTGCGCGCAGCTATTCGATCAACGGTCAGATGGGTGGCGATCCGGCCATTTCCTTCGTTAATCCTGGGGCACCGCCTAAAGCCAAGATGGATCAGATCAACCAACCCAGTCCGTCCCAGGCCATGGTCTTTGTCGATGAGAATGCCGACAGCATCGACGACGGCTACTTCGCTGTTCAGGCGGCTCCCCCCCGCTGGACTTGGCAGAACACGGCAGCAAGCCGACATGGAAACGGTGGCGTACTCTCCTTTGCCGATGGTCATTCCGACTTGTGGCGTTGGATCGAACCCGACACCCAGAAGCTCAAAGGACTTGATAAGCCCGCTAAAACCGGAAATCGTGACTTATCACGGTTTCACCGGGCCACTTACGAACCGTGATTGGCGCTTAGAATCGGCCGGTTACCCTACAAGTTAACGTTAACATTTTTAATTTCATGCGATTTGGTATCAATACATTCCTCTTCACCTCACCCTTTACGACCGCATCGGTGAAGCTGTTCCCCCAATTCAAGAAGTGGGGTTTCGACACGTTGGAACTCCCGGTTGAGGCCCCGGAGCATATCGATCCCGTCAAGGTCAAGGCCGCGGCCGACAAGCATGGTTTGGTTATTGGCAGCATTTGCGCGTGCATGGGGCCGGGTCGGGATTTCCGGGGCACTCCCGAAGAACAGGCCACGGCCACGACTTACGTGCAGACCCTCATCGATCAAGCGGTGATCTTGGGTTGCCCGTCGGTCATTGGGCCTATTTATTCAGTCGTGGGTCGCATCGGTTCCCACACCGACGCCGAAAAGAAGGAGCACTTCGCCCTGGTGGTCAAGAATCTCAAGCCCTTGGCCAAGTATGCGGAATCCAAGGGAGTGACCCTCTGCATTGAGCCATTGAACCGGTTCGAGACCGATTTTCTGAACACTTGCGATCAGGGGCTCAAACTCATCAAGGCCATTGGTTCCAAGGCGGTGAAACTGCACCTCGACACCTTCCACATGAACATCGAGGAGAAGAATCAGGCGGTCGCCATTAAGAAGGCCGGCCCTCTTCTCGCGCATTTCCATGCGTGTGGCACCGACCGTGGCACTCCGGGCAACGATTCGCTAGATTGGAAGCCCATCGTGGCGGCCCTCAAGTCGATCAAGTATTCCGGGGACGTGGTCATCGAAAGCTTCACCACCGACGTCAAGGTGATTGCCCGTGCTGCCGCCATTTGGCGCCGCATGGAACCGACCCGCAATGAGATCGCGGTTCAAGGCCTCAAGAACCTCCATCAGTTCTTCGGTCGCAAGAAGAAGTAGTCGCCGGAGTCAGAATTTCGAATCTGCAACCCTCGGGATCGATGAAACTCGATCAATCCCGAGGGTTTTTTACGCCTCTAACACCCGAAAGGTGGGGCGAACTCGAATGCAGTAAGAATTGTCAGGCGGTCATACTTGCCATTAAATTATTCTTGCAAGAAACATTTAGGTTACAAAACCACCAAAACAGCGCTCAAAGTAGTCCCATGCGGGACCGCTAAAATTCTAAATTAAAAACACCGATAATTGACAAAATACATTTAGCCGTTACAAATCCAACTTCTTGCATGGGAAAGATTCAGACCATCCTGATCGCTCTAGACTTCACGGTCGGATTATTAGTCGCCAGCACTTCGTTGCAGGCTGCTCTAACTTCGACCGCGATTGTTTCCGGTTCCACGACCGCGGTTGTGGCAGCGGACCCCATTTCCTATCAGGGGCGTCTCTCCGACAATGGTTCTCCGGCCAGTGGTTCCTACGATTTTCAGTTCATACTGAAGGATGCGGCCTCAGCCGGAAATACCCTCGGCGAAGCGATCAAGATGACGCTCAGCGTCCAAAGCGGCGTCTTCTCGGCGTCGCTTCCTTGGAGTCCTAGCTTGTTCCCAGGTTCGGCACGATGGATCGAGGTTCGAGTGCGGCCTACGCCGTCGAGCGGCAGCGCAGTTTCGGAAACGGAGGCACCCTATGCGGTCTTGGAACGCCAGAGAATCCAGACCACTCCTTATGCGTTGCGGTCTTTGACGTCTGGGACGGTCGAATCGGTTCCCGTCCAGAGCCTTCCAGCGAGCGTTCCTCTCATCGGATCCACTGGGAAGCTCGATAGCACTCTCCTCGCATCGGACATTGCTCGATCCTCCGAAATTTCTGCGGCCCTCAGTAGTTTTCAGAACGATTTACAGCAGGTCGTGGCAAAATCGGAAGCCTCTCAGGCAGTTTTGACGAGTAAACTCGCGGCATTGGCTCAAGAGAATGCGTTGTTGAAGCAATCGGTCCAAGTGCTCTCAGCACCGACTCGGTCCGGGTGGATGTCGGCTTCGTTTAGCCCCACCGATCCCGATTTGGTGCGCGACGGTTTTTCATTGGTTTCAACGGTCCCCGCTCCGGACTGGAAGGCGGGTTCGCTGAATAGTGCGCCCACAGCCCGAATCGGAGCCTCCTCGGTTTGGACAGGGCAGGAGTGGATCGTGTGGGGCGGACTGGCAGCGGGTAACTTTCCGGTCAAGACGGGCGCCCGATATCGTGCGGATCTCGACCTCTGGTCCAGTCTTTCCACCCTGAACAGTCCTTCTGAGCGCTCCGGACAATCGGCGGTTTGGACCGGCAAGGAAATGATCGTCTGGGGTGGCTTGAAGTCTGGGGCTTATCTCAACGACGGGGCAAAATACCTCGCCGATGACCAAGCATGGGGCGCTGTAACAACGGATGGATCCCCATCCGCTCGATCCGGTCACTCGAGCGCTTGGACGGGGCGTTACATGGTGATTTTCGGAGGCAAAAACGCCGAAGGATTAAAAGCCGACGGATCTTTGTACGATCCGACCGCCAACAAGTGGACCCCTTTGCCCATGAACGGGGCGCCTCCAGAAGCCCGTTGTGATGCAACCATGATTTGGACAGGCAGTGCTCTCATCGTCTGGGGTGGTGAATCCAGTAAGGGATATTTGGCTTCCGGGGCCATACTGCCCTTCGATGCGCAAGGGGTACCCGGAGAGTGGGCCCAATTAGCGATCCCTTCCGGAATTTCTGGTCGGATATTTCATGTTAGTGCTTGGGACGGAAAACGTCTGATAGTCTGGGGTGGTCTCGGCAGTTCGGGGCAGCGCTTCGGCGACGGTGCAGTGTTCGATTTGGGCGCCGGTACTTGGACAACGATACCATCGCTGGGCGCTCCTACTCCTCGCTCGCAAGCGACGGGCGTCTGGACTGGTGAAGAATTTGTCGTATTTGGCGGAAAAACCACTTCAGCGGGTTTAGCCACGGCTACAGGGGCCGCTTGGCGACCTAGCACAGGGTGGCGTCCACTATCGCTCCCTGTCGCTGAAACCGCTCGTGCTAATGCTAACAGCGCATGGACAGGTTCATTGTTATTAGTTTTTGGCGGTGAATCGCAGACAGGCCTCCCAGTGGGCGACCTCCAGCGACTGGAAGTGCGGGCACCGTGGTATCTTTATCGCCGTGGGCCGCTTTCAAATTAATCTTCGTTGACTCGACTGCATGAAACGATCCTTTCTCCTGAAAATCGGATTTCTCTTCTTGATTCAGATCCTCTGGGCTCAGTCATTGAGAGCTCAATGGATCACCCAGACTAATTCTCTCAAAGGAGGTTGGAACGCGGTCTATTTGCACGTCGATGCCAGTTACGCTCCCATCTCGGACGTTCTTGCGGGCGCAACCGATGTGGACGAGGTCTGGTTGTGGACCCCGCCGTCGGGGGAGCAATTTGTTGCTAGCCCCCAGGCTCCCACAGAGGTGGGATCGCAATGGTCCAAATGGACTCGACCGTTAGGCCCGAGTTCTCCGCTTCAGCGCCTCATTCCCAATGCGGCCTACTATGTCCATGTCGTAGAATCCAAAGCGGACTATTCCTGGAAAATTCAAGGAAAGCCAGTGGCCCCGCGGTACCAGTGGACTAGTTCGGGTCTCAATTTTATTGGTTTTGCCATCCCTGACAAAGCCGTCGGCTTCGAACGTTTCTTCCTTCCGGCTCCCGGGTTGGTGGCATCCTCAGAAATTTATCGTGCACCCGGTGGCGCCTTCGGTGCTGGCAATCCGGTAAGACTTTTCGACTACGCTCGGACAACGTTTACCCGGGGAGAAGCCGTATGGATGCGGGTCAACAATGGATTCAATCGCTATTTTGGCCCGTTTGAGATCAGCGCTCCTGCTTCACGAGTCGTTTCATTTGGCGCCGATGGCACGCAGTTCAGTTTTCGCCTACGCAACCTATCACCGAGTACAAACACGATTACACTCCGTCTAATCCCGTCGGAGACTCCCCCTTCAGGTCAGGAAACTATTGTTGGTCTGCCTCCCATCCTGGCTCGAGGGTATTTGGATCCGGCAACGTTGCAATATGGTTCTACCCCATTAAAGCGGACGTCTCCAGATATCGACGACGGGTTTATTTCTTGGACCCTTCCGCCAAAGGGGACACCTGGATCTGATATTCAGGTTGTTCTTGGATTGATGCGAGATCAGATGACCGGCAATCCCGGAGACATCAGCGCAGGGGTTCTACAACTCACTGACGATCAAGGCCTAATGCTGCTGAATTTAGGCGTAACTGCGATAAAATCAAACCCCGCCGGGCTGTGGGTTGGAGAAGCTCAGATTTCTAAAATAGTTCAGTACTTAGTGAATTACGAGAGGGATCCTTCAGGAAATCCGGTCATCAAGTTGACTGAAAAAGACGGATCTTATTCCGTTCTCACCAAAAATTCTGTTTTAGGAGCCGTTCCGCAAAATTTTCCAATTCGATTAATTCTGCACGACGACGGAATTAACCAATTCTTATTGCAACGGGTTTTTCTCGGGACTGACCTAACAACCAATAGTATTGTTGCCACCAAACAAAGTTTCATCGACCCGGCCCTTCTCGGGTCCGCTCGCCGCATCTCCGCGGTCCACATGCCATGGACCGAATCGAATACCCCGTGGCCGATGACGAAAGCTGGAAGTGTGTACAGCGCTACAATTATCACACCTTATGATAATCCTGGAGCCAATCCTTTTGTACACCAGTATCATCCCGATCATGACAATCTCAATGCTTCGTTCAAGCAAGTGCTCCCTAAAGGTAATGAGTCTTATGGAATCAGTCGGTCCATCTCACTGAGTCAACAAGCTTCAGGGTCCGATTACGTAGGGCAGACTATCGGTTCCATGGAACGTCGGGGTATTTATGAAGAGACCCTAACCGTTGAAGGAGTGGGAACCGGTGTGCGATCCTTTAAGGTGGTGGGAACCTTCTACCTTAACCGTATTAGTCCAATTTCTAAGCTTACCAAATAATTTTCCAACATCTGAGTCAGCATGATTCAACCAATGAAATCGATGAGTATGTGTTTCAAGAAACTGGTCACTAAATGGGTGTCACCCATGACATTCGTAAATATCTGGATGGGGGCCATCTTGGCGATTTGCCTCGCTAACTTGGGTTTGGAAGTGCAGGCACAAAGTGCCAACGGCTTCCCGCCCAACTTAATGACCTACCAAGGGTACTTGGTGGATGCCAATGGCAACCCGCTGGCACCCACTAACCCGATCAATTTCACGGTGGTTTTCCGCGTTTATGCAACCTCCACCGGCGGCAGCGCCATTTGGGCGGAATCGCAGACAGTGACCGTCGACAAGGGCAACTTCTCCGTGGTGTTGGGCGAAGGCGGAGCACAAGGCAGTGAACCAAAACCTGCACTTTCGGCGGTTTTCACCTCCAGCACGGCCTCTGACTTGTACATAGGCATCACCGTCAATGGTCTATCCGGTGGTAACACCGAAATCATGCCGCGTTTGCGATTACTGACATCTCCCTATTCATTCCTCGCGCGCGCCGCCAACGGTTTGGCTGGCAACGACGGTGCATCGTTAATTTCGTCGGATGCTGGACGGTTGCGAATTAGCCAAAGCCTTCAGTCCACGGGCGGTCTCCCTCGGGGTACTGGGGCCACCGATCTCCAAACCACGCGACTCTCATCGTCGCCAGGTCAAGTAGCAACCGGTGATTACAGCGCCATTGGAGGAGGTCAGAATAATACCGCCTCCGGTTTGGCGTCTGCGGTGGATGGTGGACAGAACAACACTGCCTCGAGCACGGCCGCAGTTGTGGGTGGCGGTGACAATAACATCGCCTCGGGTAACTACTCGGCCGTGCCAGGCGGTCAGTACAACACGGCTTCGGCCGGTTGGAGCCTCGCAGCCGGCCGTCGCGCTAAGGCGCTGCATGAAGGGAGCATCGTATTCGGCGATGCCCGCGATCAAGACAAGTCTTCGACAGGCAACAATCAGTTCATCATCGGTTCATCGGGTGGTGTCGCTATCAACACAACTCCCGCCGCTGGTTCGGCTCTGACGGTGTCCGGCAAAGTTAAGGCGGATAGCGCTGAGTTCGGGGCCATGACAGTTACAACCATGAGCACGACGTCAGTCTCTGGATACGGAACCATACCCATTGGCGGAATTATCATGTGGAATAACCAAATTGCGACAATTCCCGATGGTTGGAAGTTGTGCGACGGAACGCAGTCGACACCGGACCTTCGGAGTCGATTTGTTCTTGGGGCTGGTGGATCTCGTGGCGTGGGAACGACGGGAGGTCTTGAAACCGTTACTCTGTCGGTCGGTCAGTTGCCGGCACACAATCACAATGTAGCAGGAACTACATCTACAGGTGGTGATCACAATCACGGATATAATGACTGGTATTTCGCTGAATGCTGTCCGAATCAAGGTTTTGGTGGAAGTCGAACAGGATCGGATTGGGACAATAGTCCCTATGGGCGGGATAGGGCGACCTACAACGCTGGCAATCACAATCACACGTTTAATGTGACCTCGGGTACCACGGGTAGTGGACAAGCCGTCGAGAACATGCCTCCGTTCTACGTTCTGGCCTATATCATGCGGGTTAAGTGAATAATTAGTATTGGCAATTCTAGGATTCTCAACCCATGCACAACCGTTTTCTCGCCGTTTACAGTTTGGTGGTGCTCATCTGTGTCGCTCGGATGCAGGCTCAGCCTGTCATAGGCCCTGCCGAGCTTCGCCAAGATTTGACCAGGTTCAACGTTTCGTCGGTAAAAGGTGTGCCTATCTCTAGCACCCTCGGCAACCCAGTTGGTTCGGATGGCCGAGTTCCAAAGGAAGGAGCCCAGTTGCCTCCGTTCCCTTCAGGACCGGCAACCAAGAGTCAATTCCAATCTACTGTTTTCTTTGGAGCGGGAGTCCGACCCATCGCATCAGCACAGCTCCGAACGGACCAAAGTCTTGCGGCCAATGCTGTTACGTTAAACCTGCCTCGGTTGGGTAACACGACGCCGACGCACATCCTCCTCCGAGCCCGAGTTGGAAGTCCCATGGTCAGTCGTGGTGTAGATTACTTGTTCGGATCCATTATCTCGGTTCCTGATATTGACGAAAATGGTGTTCTATTGTCTGCCCGCAATCCTGTTGTCCGAAAAGAAGATTATTGGAAGGCTGAACCCTATACGATAAACAATCACTCTGGGGCGCCTTACTATTGGAGCCCCAACGCACGAGCGGTATTTGCAACCAAACCAGGATCCATTTCAATCACTTGGTCTCGGGTGAATGGTGTGGCAGTACGGCCTGCTGGATCCGCTTATCTAGAGGGTGGCGTCTGGTATACCACGTTCGAACAGAAGGTTTTGGTTTCAGGATCACTCTCTAAGCCGTCACGTAGCATTTATTGGACGCAGGGAGATTTTCTCAACACCGGAAAGCCAGTGGATGTTCCGGCAAATAGAGTTTCGGACATTAAGGTGGTTTATAATGATCAAGTCCCGGAAAGGGTAGAGGTTGCTTATCCATCTAAATCGCAAATTACAGATCCAAAAAAAGAAGGCCAACAGACGTTAGATGAGAAGCGAACACTTTGGTATGAAACTACCACGGGACAAATACTTGCGTACAACCGGGAAGGACGCGTATTCGTGGAAATTCTCGGTGATGTCAAGGCGGACGGTGCTAGCCGTGTTCACCTCGGCTATGAAATTGTAGATATCTTACAGCAACCGAGACCTCAAGATATAACTGTAGATTTAGGAACTCGTATTCCAGCCTTCACTGAGAAAACACGGGATTATTCGACGCTATATCCGTTCTCACAACCGCGGATTGGATTGCAATTTTATGAGACCGTTGTAGGTAACGGGTCAAAGCCAAAGGAACTGTATGCTTCGAGAGAGACAAAAAACCTCAATGATCTTCTCATTTTTTGGATGGATATTGGGATTGAAGGGTTGATGTGGCCTCGTGTGTTATCGCGGTACAACCTCCAATGGCCGAACAATTTAGATAGTTATAGTCATTATGTCCGTAGTGAAGTCGCTACAAAAGATGAAGCTAAACTAACAGCGGTTCCAATGGATGCAACCGTGGCCCCATTGCTTCTGTATCAGGATCCTATAGACCAACCTCGAGCGTTCTTAGACGGGGATCTGAAATTTTACACATACCTCAATCGTTCGAATCCGGCACATCGATCCTTGTTGCGGTATAGTAAGGGTGATCAAATTTATTTCGAGCTGGTTTTCTCATGGTTGGATACAAATCTAAAGAGTCCTAATTGGGCAGGGAGTGTGGCAACCAACTTGTCAACATGGGATCCAACAAATAAGGTTTTGACGTTCACTCGCCCCGCAGAATCACCTACTGTTATCTCGAAGACTGTTGAAGTGGGTAAGCGAATTATTGCTCCGGATGGCGAACTAGGATCCGATCCTAGCCAGCAGTATTTTGCAGGATATATTCGCACCGGAACTTCCTATAACCCCGGAGCTTATAAAAATCCATTCACAGTTGGTTTCGATTCAGCGAAAACTGGTGCCATCATTCCAGTCAATGCGATCCCGGGTAGCAACAATTTAGAGATTTGGTGGTTCAGACGCAGCGAGGTATTGCGTCGTCTAGGAATTGCTGCCCCCAATTGGCCTGCTGTTATTGGAAGGTACACTCTGCAATTTCCTTCGTCTCCACGGGAGATTGTGCTGGCAAGCAATGCGGGATCGGGTGGGCTTGCAAGCCTTGAAGCCAAAGGCAGCATTTATTACCAAAATAATCCCGCGGAGATTGGATATAATCCCAATGAAGAGCATGGCTTGATGATTGGTGGTCAAGCTTATGCCCTTCGGGATGATTTAAACATAACAAGTGGGGGTAATTTCTCATCAATGCCTTATGTACTAGTTGATTATACCGGCAGCGACGGCAGACCCGACATGGTCGCTTTCAAGGTGTTGAGAGAGAAGGCGGAAAGTGGACTGGTTTTTGACTATGTTGTTCAAGCAGGAAAGATTGTTCAAGCCCCGATGCCCTTGCCATTACTGCCGGCACCGACGGAGGGAATTTGGACCGATTTAGTCAACTACAATAAAGAATTGCCATTGCTTTCAAATCAAGGTGACTTGCCGTTAAATTGGAATAATGACACAAAAGGTAGTTTTCCTCATTACCAGTATTTCACCTACAAGGATCGTAAGCAGTCTTTTTGGGTTTATCGCGGACTCCATCGCGAACCCGATCTCCAAAGCGGGCGCTACAACTCGACGTCACGCACATTCGAGGCTCTACCATCGGCGACCGCCATATCCGGAAGACCTTTTAAATACTACATCCACGCCTCACGGAGGACTGAAGGGCTCATTGTTAAACCGGGTGCGGAACCCCTTCCCGGTTGGTTGCGCGCGGATTCTGACAGTAAGGGTTTGTTCCTTTCTGGGCAACC
>JAPLUH010000129.1 GCA_026397675.1 Verrucomicrobiota bacterium | reverse complement strand
GGCCGGCAAAGGGCTTCACCAAGCTCATCCGGCACGCCGCCGAACCTCAGATGCTGCAATCGACCGGAAACCCGGCCGATTCGTCCGCCTACCCAAATACAGATGAATCCGCCCTGTCCGCGCGCGCTACAGTGTCCCGTGCAGACTCGACACCGGAGGCCGACTCCGGTTTGCTTCCTCTGTTTTGCGTCCATCGATGAAACCTGAACTCCTGCAACGCGCCAAATCCCTCGGCTTCTCCGACCGCCAGATCGCCCATCTCACCGCGAGAACCGAGGACGAGGTGCGTGCTGAGCGGAAGAAACAAGGATTGGTGCCCAGCTACCGGTTGGTCGATACGTGCGCCGCAGAGTTCGAGGCCTACACCCCCTATTACTACTCGACCTATGATCGTGGTGATGACGAGGTCACACCCTCGGCCAAGAAGAAGATCATGATCCTCGGCGGTGGCCCCAACCGCATCGGTCAAGGCATTGAGTTCGACTATTGCTGCGTGCACGCCGCCTTCGCCCTCAAGGAAGACGGCTTCGAGACCCTCATGGTCAACTCCAACCCTGAGACCGTCTCCACCGACTACGACACCAGCGACAAGCTCTTCTTCGAACCTCTGACCCTCGAGGACGTCTTGCATATTTATGAGCGGGAAGGGTGCTCTGGGGCCATTGCACAATTCGGCGGCCAGACGCCACTCAACCTCGCCATGGCGCTCAAGAAAAACGGCGTCAATATCATTGGCACATCCCCCGAGAGCATCGAGATGGCCGAGGACCGTAAGCTCTTCGCGGCCATGCTGAACAAGCTGGAGATCCCGCAGCCCCCCAACGGACTGGCCACCAACGCCGAGGAAGCCCTGCAGGCCAGTCATCGCCTGGGATACCCAGTGCTCGTACGTCCCAGTTTCGTTTTGGGTGGCCGCGCCATGCAAATCGTCTACTCGGATGCCGAGCTGATCCACTACATGAGGTTTGCCGTGGAAGCTTCGCCCGAGCGACCGGTTTTGGTAGACAAGTTTCTGGAGGACGCCACTGAGGTCGATGTCGATTGCATCGCTGACGTCGGCAACTTCACCGATCCCAAACTAGGAACCATTGTCATCGGTGGCATTCTTGAGCACATCGAGTTCGCCGGAGTCCATTCCGGTGATGCCGCGATGGTACTGCCGCCCCACACCCTGTCGTCCAAGGTTCTTGAGACTATTCGGGAGTACACCCAAGCCATGGCGCGTGAGTTGAGGGTCAGCGGCTTGATGAATGTTCAGTATGCCGTGAAGGACGAAGTGGTCTACGTCCTCGAGGTCAATCCACGGGCCTCCCGCACCGTGCCCTTCGTTAGCAAAGCGATCGGACGCCCGCTGGCCAAGTTGGCGGCGAAGGTCATGGCGGGTAAGAGCCTCCAGGAAGTGGGCTTCACCGCTGAAGAATGGCCGAAATACTGGGCGGTCAAAGAATCGGTCTTCCCCTTCAACAAGTTTTTGGGGCAGGACATCTTGTTGTCTCCCGAAATGCGGTCCACAGGCGAGGTCATGGGCTTGGACATCGATCTGGGCGTCGCGTACGCCAAGGCCCAGATGGCGGCCAATTCTCCGCTGCCGCTGAGTGGGAAGGTTTTCATCTCGATCGCCGACGCCCACAAGAAGGACCTGGTAGAGGTGGCTCAGAGCTACCTGGCCCTGGGCTTCGAACTGGTGGCCACCGATGGCACTGCAGCGTGGCTCGAAGCGGCCGGACTCAAGGTGGAGCGAACCCTCAAGGTTCTTCAGGGACGCCCGAACATCGTGGACCTCCTCAAGAACAAGGAGATACAGCTCGTGATCAACACTCCCAGTGGGGCGGCTCCCCGTGAGGATGAGGTTCGCATCCGGACCACCGCCGTCATCACCGGCACCCCTATCATGACCACCATCAGCGGGGCCAAGGCGGCGGCGCTGGGCATCGCGGCCCTTCAACGCCAGGGTTATTCGGTCAAAACGATCCAAGAGTACCACTGACCAGCGTCTCCGGTTCGGATCTGTGACTTTGGGCAGGCTTGTTCAGCGGTCCTGATCGAGGGATACACCCAGTTCCCATGATTCAAGATCAACCCACCGAGTATCCCCCGTTGGCCCCGGTCCTCAGCGTGGGCGATGCCCAAAGGGCCCTGCAGTGCTATACGACGGCCTTCGGCGCGGAAGAACTCTACCACTTGGTGGATCCTGCCACCGGTCGATGGGCTCACCTTGAAATTCGATTGCCTGACGGGCCGCTGCTCCTGCTGGAAGAGGAAGCCTCGTCCCAGCCCACCGTGTCCGGGATGTCATCACGGCCACCAAGGGTTCGCTTGTGTCTCTTCGTCACGAATACGGATGCCCTCACCGCACGGTGCACCGCCGCTGGAATGGTGGTAGTGCAGCCTCCCAAGACCCATTTTCATGGGCATCGGTGTGCCTTGCTCCGGGATCCAGAGGGTCATGAATGGATGATCTCGCAACCGGTGGAACGGCTGAAACCCTCCGAGATGCAAGCCCGCTGGGATCGACGTTGAGCGGATTGTTTCTTGGGTTCTTCTGCTTGAGCTTAGAGCTTAGAGGGCCTCTTGACAGTGGGTCGCTGTTCCCGAAATGGACTTCTAGGTTGGGTGGGGTTCCTCTGAAACGCGTCCATTCAGGCCGGCTTTTCAAGATCACGATTGCGGGCTGCCGACACCTAAAATTCACGCATCCTAATTTGAAACCGGGCCTGAGTTTGGCTAGCTTGGGTCTCGGGAATTTTTGCCACGAAAGAGAGGCTTGACCGAACTCATCGGAAAGCCTTATCAAATTGGCCGTTCTCCCCGGTTCGTCTTTATCCCTCCATGAGGGGTTGTCAAACCGTCGCCACTTTCATCCCCGTGTGGGGATGGGCCGGCGGGCTTTGGCGGTGAAATCCGTGTGTCACCCCAAAGCCCGCTGCTGCTTCTCCTTAGATCTTCATTTCGCTTTTGGAGCGGTTCTCTTTTGGAGCGGCTCTCTGTTCCCTCCCTGATTGGCCGTCCCTCCCCTTGAACCGCATGAGGTTGAGCGTTTTCAAGGCGCAGTTTTCATGGGTTGCCCACGGCCTTTACACAGATCGGATTCCGGGAATTATTGAGGTTGGATCAATTGATGAGCTCAAATAGATGCAAGCAAAACATCCGGCAGAAAGCGGCAAAAAACGCTAATTAATCATAATATAATTGTGATTTAGATAGCAAAATTAATAATATATTGAACCATATCAAAAAATACTCAACCATTTGGTTCAAGGCAGAAGCCAAAGCGACCGGTTCAAATCCGTTCGCCTCGATGTCGAAATGAGTTTCCTGAACACCGCGGACGATGAGCTGCGAGCATCCGGTTTTCCCCGACAGGTCTCACCCATTGAATCGACCGTAAAATTGTTTCAGTTGCGCGCGCGAAAAGTGACCCTATGAGCTCTGAATCAGACATTATCCTTCAGTACGACGATACTAAGATCCGTTTGGATTCATTGAAGTCGGACTATGATACTATTTTTGGTATCGCTAACACGCCCGAGGAGTTTGTGACGCTGAATGTCATTCAGGATCAGATTCGGGCTGAAGAGCGAGCCTTGAAGGATTTAAGGGCGAAGTTGCCGGCTCGCGAGTCCTTCGGCGCCAAGTACTTGGTGGAGATCCTAGGGTCCCATGAGATCTTTTTCGTGATCCCACCCAACGTGCCGCGTATTCGCATCATCGAGGAGGCTCAGGAGATTTACTCCAAGTTAGATAAGAGGAACTACGTGTTTCCGAACCGGTATAAGGTGTGGCTCAACATGCCCTCGTTCACCGAAGCGAAGACCACAGAGGCTCGAATAGCCATAGACGGTTGTGTTGACGAAAGCCAGAACCGGACATTGGCCGACCAGAAACTCTTTCTCCGGCGGAAGTTTGAGGACGGAGAGCCCTCAATACCGACGGTCGAAGATCTAGCAGCGGCTCATGCGCTGTTCTTTATGATGACCCGCCAGAATTTGTTCCGAGGCATGAAGATCCGGACCCTGAGTGGCAGCCTGTTTTTCGACAATTTGGGTTTAGGGATGGACCGCTTTTCGCTCGATTGGAACCGGTTTGCCGACGTGGCAGCTGCCTGTTATTTGCCTCCAGGGACGATCGAAAAGATGCGCGACGACAAGAAGATGGCGCGTGGCCTGTAAACCCTGTCGTCTGGGTGAGGGTGTTTTTATCAACTGAATTGTTCGCAAAAACGGTCGTTCATTGTTCTGTGTCGTCCAAATGTCACTGTCGACAAGGCGGGAGTCCGGGTTAGTCTGCCCCACCGCTTGACTCATGGCTCGTAAGCAACGTCCCTCAGTTGGTAAATCCCCAGAAACTCCGCAGGTCTTTCCCAATCCTCCGTCTCGGTGGGTTTCTGGAAGCCTTTTCAATCGCGAACTCTCGTGGCTGGAGTTCAACCAGCGGGTTTTGGACGAGGCGTTGGACGCCGCAGTTCCGTTGCTCGAGCGGGTGAAGTTTTTCGGGATCACCCATTCCAACTTGGATGAGTTCTTCGAAGTCCGCGTCGCAGGCCTCAAGCAGCAGATCGAGTCGGAAGGGGGGCAGCGCATGCCCGATGGTCTTACCGCCAGCGAGTGTCTTCGGGTGGTAACTCAGCGAGTGCGGGCCTTGGTTCGAGATGCCGACCGATGCTGGTCTCACGATTTGGCTCCGGCGCTGGAGGCTGAGGGCTTCCGTTTTCTAAAGCCGGGAATGCTCGACGAGTCCGACCGGCAATGGTTGGCGTCGTACTATCAGGAGAAGGTCTATCCGGTGCTGACACCGTTGGCCGTCGACCCCTCCCATCCGTTCCCGCAGTTGCTCAATAAATCGTTAAATCTCATCACTCGGATCCACACCCCAGATGGCCGAGATCCGGGGGCCACCCGTCTGGCGATTGTTCAGGTGCCTCGGGTGCTGCCTCATCTGGTGCGGCTGCCACGACCCGACGATCGCCGGGACTCGGTCTTCATGTCCGACCTCATTGGAGCCAACCTGGCGGGCCTCTTCGGTGTCGCGCAGGTCGAGGCCTGGTGGTCGTTCCGGGTGACCCGTAACAGCGAACTCTACATCGACGAGGAAGAGGTCTCCAACGTACGGATGGCGGTTGAAGCGGAGTTGCATAATCGTCGAAAAGGCGAGGCCGTGCGTCTGGAGGTTTCCTCCGATTGCCCCGAAGCGATCCGCCGCGAACTCCTGACCACCCTCGGCCTCGAAGCCCATGACCTTTACGCCATCGAGGGCCCGATTGCACCGGGCCGACTGCTGGCCATTTTGGAGGGAGATCACTGCCCGGAATTGCGGGATGAGTCGTTTGTCGCGCCCATTGTGGAATCCCTTCGGGAAGGTACGGATATTTTCGGGAGCCTTCGCCAAGGAGACCTTCTGCTGCACCATCCGTATGAGAGTTTTGATGGGGTGTTGCATTTCCTACAACAGGCCGCCGCCGATCCGCGCGTTCTGGCTATCAAGCAAACCCTTTACCGCACGGGCGGCGATCGCCGCATCGTGGGAGCCCTGATGGATGCGGTGAAGAATGGTAAGCAAGTCACTGTGGTGGTGGAATTAAAGGCCCGTTTTGACGAGGCCAACAACATCGCTTGGTCCCGCCGCCTAGAAGAGGCGGGCGTCCACGTGGTCTATGGCGTGGTGGGATACAAGGTCCACGCCAAGGTGTGCCTGGTGGTCCGACGCGATGAAGACGGTCTCCGCCGCTACGTTCACCTGGGCACCGGCAACTACAATCCTTCGACGGCCCGCCTCTACACCGACCTGAGCCTGCTGACGTGCCGCCCGGATATTGGTGAAGATGCCACCACACTCTTCAATTTGCTCACCGGTGTCTGCCAATACCGACCGACCCATCAGTTGATCCTGGCCCCGTTCGAGCTGCATGAGCGGGTCCAGGCGTTGATCCGACGCGAGGCGGACCATGCGCGTGCCGGGCTTCCGGCGCGGATCGTGGCCAAGATGAACGCCTTGGTAGACGAGCAAACCATTCGCTCGCTGTACGAGGCGTCCCAGGCCGGGGTGGAGATTGATTTAATCATCCGGGGTGTTTGTTGTCTGCGTCCCGGCGTGCCCGGCCTGAGCGAACGTATTCGCGTGCGCAGCATCATCGATCGCTTCCTGGAGCACAGCCGCATCTGGAGTTTTGAAAACGCCGGCAATCCCTCGGTCTTCGTGACCAGTGCTGATTGGATGCCTCGAAACTTTTTCAAGCGCATCGAAGTGGCCTTTCCGATCTTGGATGGGCGGATTCGGGATCGCATTTTGCAGGAGATCCTTCAGGAGTCCCTTCTAGATGTCGCCAAGGTGCGACAGTTGCAGCCCGATCAATCCCATGGAACCTACCGGAGGTCCCCGCAGGCTCGGACTCCTGGGGCTCGACGGTCCCAGTCGCGGTTCATGGACTTGGCCCGCAAGAGCCCCCCACCCGCAGGACCCGGCCCTGCGGCCAAGTCTCCGGTGCGGATTCGTCTGAGCAAACGCCCGGAATAATCACCGAGCCGGTGCTTCGACCTCACGCACGGCCGCTCCGTGGGCCTCGCTGAGCACCAGCACGGCCAGACGGCGAATCCGCGGCCCCTCCGCGGGAGCCAAGGCGGGGTGGTCCATGCCGGTGGATCCAGGGTTCTCCGTCACGCCCGCGCCCAGCGCCCGAGAGGTTTGCGGATCCGAGGCGCTGGCCGAGGATTCATTCATGCCGACATAATCGAAGCGCCCGCGGAGATCCGTATAGCCATCCTTCACGAAGCGGATCCCACCATTGTTCAGTTGGCCGTAGACCTTCACATAGGCCTTGGAGACCGGGCGGTTGGCAGATGGTTCACGGACTTCCAAAGTGCCCTCGTTCTCAGCCATTTGAAGGCGGAAGGTGTGGGCGTGATGCATCCGGGCTTTGCGACGGCCGCCACCCAAGACTTCTACCACGACATGGTCTTTGGCCAGAGCAGCGGGGATGGGCAACTCCAGAGCGCTCTTGCCCGATGGCAATGGAACGACCGTGGAGAGCGTCGGTTGGAGGATGCTAGGTTGGTCTCCATCCCGGTCGGCGAAGGGGTTTCGACTGAAGAGGAATTCGGGGTCCATGCGGTAATAATTGACCGTGACCGAGGACAACCCTTTCCAGGTGAGGGAAATGCTGCGGTTCTCCACCTGGAGGTCAAAGGCCGCCTCGCGTTGGGCCGCCGCCGCCGCGGTTTGTGCATCGGAGGGAGAGGCGCTGGGTGTTCCGGAAGCCGGTTTGGTAGCGACCGTCTTGCCTTCAGCTTCGTCGAGGTGGCGTGTCAGATCCGCAAAAAGTCCGCGCCAGCGCGGCACCGGATAGGATTCGTAACCCCGGGCGATCTTGCGGGCCTCGGAGAGCTTCTCTTCGTACAAATAGGACCAGGCCAAGAGGTAGTCGTACTGGATTCGAGTGCGGACTTGGTTGGGTCGTACCCGTGCCAGACGGGACAGCCCTTCGCTCACTCGATCTTGAAGGAACAAGTAGTAGGCAATCGCCAACTCGTCGTCGGCTGCCAATTGGGGCTGAAAGGCCAGCACGCGCAGAAAGCGGAGGTACTGATCCCGGAACACGGTGTTGGCGATCCGCCGCCGGGATCCAACCGGGTGTGCCCTGGGGTTAATGAGCGGGGAATACTCGAGGTGCTCGTAGGTGCGTTGTTCGATGGGGTCGATGCGCAAGATCGGTGAATCCAGCCAGGGCCCGCATTGGGACAGAAAATCTTCCCGGTGCCGCAGCCATTCGCGGAGCACGCCGGTGTCGTTGTGCACCACGGCGTATCGGGCGATGGGTTCGCTCCAGACATGGTGCTCCGAGAGGAATCCCGTGAGACGCCGGAAAAATTCGGGGCTCTTGGCGACCCGCCACGCCACGCGTTCGAGATTCAGTCGGGCCAGGTTATTGGTCGATAAGAAGGCCAGAACTTCCGCCTCGGAACCTTGCTGCGAGAGATATTCCCAGGATCGGGTGTCTCGCACGGACAACTGACGCACCACTTGGAAGGACTGGGCCTTGGCTTGAGCGAGCGCCTTCCCATCCAACGTCAAGATCGCGGGCGCGTGGGCGTAATTCGTGGGCTGCGCCGGGTGGTTGGGGAAATAGAAGTAGTACTCCACTTTTAGCGTGGAATAAGGCTCCAGGCGGACAGGGTGGCTATGGGTGGCGCGACCTCTCTGGAGCGGAATGGAACCCAGCGGAATTTGGGTTAACACATCGGCCTTCACCGGGGACGAACCTGGATTGCTAATCACTACTTGTGCGCCATACGCCACGCCGGGCAGAAACTCGTCGCTCACAAACTTGTCGAAGCGTTCCTGTCCCTCGAGCAAGTAGCGGTCATCCAATCGGAAGAAGCGTTCGCTGAGGAGTAATTCAAGTCCGGTGGGATTGGAGGGGCTTGGGGTCGCGGGCCTCACTTCACGGACAAAGATGAGCAAGGGCCCGTTGGCGGTGAGGGTTCGAGAACTTCCCTCGTTGCGGATCGTGGGGGCGTTGGTGGTCTGGAGGGGCAGGTCGAGAACCGCCAAGGCCAGTAGGATTTCGCTGAGGCTGTGATGGGCCTCCAGAATTCGCGGTGAGAGGAAAGGGGCTTTCGGATCCCGTGCGGCGAAGTCGCGCCAGAAACCTGAGACCGGGATTAGGTCGGGGCCTTGGGCCTCGAGGGTCAACCGGTAGTACTGATTCTCTGCCCATTCCTTGGCCGGCCCGGGAGAACGGTAATACCCGGAGGCGGCCGAACGAGCACGGAGGCTGCGCGCTGTCTCGACTTCCAAGCCCAGAGTCACGCCCTGAGGTTCTGATGATTTCATCTTGGCCAAGGCCGGATCCTTTCGGTCCAGGGATCGGCGGGCCGATTTATCTCGAGGTGGTGCTCCGCCCTTCAGCATCACTGATTTGGCATCGGCCGCCGCCGGCGAGTTTTGACTGGGCCGAAGACCGAATCTCGACATCGACTCCGGCTCGGTTGCGAGTTTATCGAACATCACCTCGCCGCGCGCGGCGGAGGTCTGGTTTTTGAGCGAGCGTCCTGCTCCGCCGCCAACGCCACCGGAAGCTTCCAAGGCCCGACCACCGAGGGCGGTTTCGAACCGCTGGGTTTCGAGGGTGTCGATGGGTTGCAGTTCCCAGAGTTCTTGCAAATGGCGCGCCGTGGCAGCGGCTTCGCCGTCCAGTCGACTGGCCAAGAGGGTTTTCTCAACCAGATTCAGGCGACCGTAAGACCGGGGTTCTCGATACGCTTTCAAATCGGCCCCCAGCAGGTAGTCATCGATGAAGGTGCGTGAGCGCTTGTTGGCCAAGTGAGGTCGAATGACCGATTCAAAGAAGGCCGGATCTTTCCGCTGCAGGAAGAGATTCACCTCATGGCAGGCGAACTCCGAGTACCGGGAGCGCCGCTCGTCGGGTGTCAGCGACGACCAACGCATGAGCCAATCGAAGCGCGCCAATTGCGGATCGGGATGGAGCGTCCTCAGCAGGCGGAACACCGATTCCACGGTGTCGTAGGCTTCCCACTGACTGTTTCGGGCCTCCGACAGCGTCAGGGTTTGTCCGCGGACCAACCCTCGGGCATCCCGGACTTCCGTTGAGCCGCCGGGTGTTTCCAATACGCGGCTGAGGCGCTGGTCTTGAAGGGCAAGGGTTTTTTCGGTCGGGGCTAGGGTCAGCCACGCGGCATCGGTGGCGTCCTCCACATACACTTGGATGAACGATCCGTCTCCGAGGGCGGTCGCCGGCAGCCGGATCTTGCCGGTGGCATCAGGGATGAGGTTGAACAAGGCCGGAGAAGGCGCGGCCAGAAAGTCCCAGTTGGAATCCAGAGCCGGTCGGGCCGAGGCCATCTCACTCCGCGCCAGCATATCGGCCATGTGCGCTATACCGGGCAGGCTGCCCGCGGAGGCGAGCGGTGCGGCTCCATCGGCGACGGGCAGCGCTTCCAAGTCGGTGGAGCGCTTGTCCCAGGGGTTGAGCAGCAGGCCGGGCCGAGGCAACCGATTGCCCGGGTACTTCGTCGCGTAGCGGCGATCCAAGATGTAGCGGTACTCGTCGCCGATTTCTCGACCCCCGGAATACAGGTTGGGCAAAAAGTCGGGGGTCTTGGATCCGACGCCCCATCGGGTGAAGCCGCCCAAATTGGAGAACAAGCTCTTGGCCGGTACAAACTGATTGGCCATCACGTGGACACGGGTGAACGGGTTCCAGTTTTGCAGCGTGATTTCGGCGCCGCCCTCCGGGGTGAGGATCGCAGATGCGAGAAAGACCGGCTCCCCACCAACCAACCGGCCACCGGCACGCCGTCGCCGATGCGGAGGGTGATCACCGACTCGTCCGGATCGCGCAGGCGCAGCGAGTAGTCGCCCGCCGCCAGTTCAGCGATCTCCAGCACGTTGCCGGAGGCCCGCACCGCCGTGGTTCGATCGGTGGCGAAGGTGCCGCCGCGCAGTTCGAGCAGCGACCAAGCATCTGGCCGTCCTTGCGGGGACCACGGGAGGCGCACGGTCTCACCGACCCGGGCGTGGAGTTCTCGCGGACGCGTCTGGGCGGAGGTTTCCAAGGGCCACGAGCGCCGGAGGTCCGGGGCCGGGGTGGCCTCCAGTTGGGTGATGTCCGCCAGCGCCCCGAGATCGATGTGGCCTTGGGCGTCGGTCCGCAGGGAAATCTCAACTGTGTTGTTGAAGCCACGGCGATGGAAGGTCATCGGGAGGGCATGGTCTGGCACGGGCTCACCATTTTTGCCGAGGACTTCCACCCAATAGCGTTCGCCGCTCCGCCGGAGGAAGGCGTCCTTGATGTGGGCGGTCCATTCGATGCCGTTGATTTCCCAGCTCCGGGAGGCAC
>JAPLUH010000245.1 GCA_026397675.1 Verrucomicrobiota bacterium | reverse complement strand
TCCGACGATCAGTTGGTCAACAAGCTCAAGGAGAAGAACGTCATGATCGCCCGGCGCACGGTCGCTAAATACCGGGCTGAGCTGAACGTGCTGCCCAGCCACTTGCGGCGCACGTATCAGTGAGGCCCGCATCAGCGAGGCTCGCATCAGTGAAGCCCACTGCGGCGGACTGAAGGCGGGGACTTCGATTCTGAAGTCAGTTCGTAATCCGGGCCGGATCCACAATGGCGTGGCGGATCTTCTCGCGCTTCCAAGTGTAGGTGATGTGTACCTTGCCATCTCGGGCCTGCACCACCGCTGGATAGCTCAATTCGCCAGGATTGTAGGCGAGGTCGGCCTTGCCGGGTTCCTGGGTGCTCTCGAGGTCGGCGACATGCTTCCAAGATTTACCGTCCGACGAGATAGCTAGCCCGATCACACTGCGATTTTCGGCTACTGGATTGTACACCAGCAGCGCCCGGCCATCGCGCAGGAGAACCGCGTCGATACCGCTGTTGGGGTTGGGGAGCGACGTTTTCTCGAGCGGAGTCCAGGTGCGGCCCTGATCTGAGCTCCAGTGTTCGGCGATGACCTTTTGTCGGGTGCGTACCAGACTTTGGATGCGTCGTCCGCCGTCCCAGAGCAGCACGGTGGGTTGAATCGCGCCCCAGTGGTCGGCGGTATTGAGCGCGCCCGTGCGATGCCACTCGGTGAAGGGAGGTTTGGACCACTCCATGTGGAGCCGCCAGCCAGCATCCTCGGAGCTGGCTCCGCAGAGGAGAGTGCCATCAGCCAACAATACAGGTTTGTTGCGTACGGGCCCTACTTGGCCGTCGGGCAATCGGCGCGACTTGCTCCAGGTTCGGCCGCCGTCCTTAGATTCTTGCACCCGGCCCCACCACGTGTCCGGGCTCGGGCCGACCTTGTAGAAGAGCCACAGACTACCGCCGGGTTGCTGCCAGAGCACTGGGTTCCAGCAAGCGTATTGTGGGGCGCCCGCATCTTCGGTGCCCCGGGCCACCTCGACGGGCTTGAGCCACTGATGCTGCGGTTTCTTCGAGAACCAAATCACCACGTCTTTGGCCCGTTCGGCGGTGCCCCCGAACCAGGCCGCCGTCATTCCTTGAGGCGTCTCCTCGATGGTCGAAGCGTGGGAGGACAAGGTGGGCGGCTTGTCGGCCAAGTATTGCAACTTGATCACCGGAGAATTCTGCGCCCCCAAGGCGCATCCGATGACGGCAAAAAGACTCAAAAACCGGCGGGGCATGAGTGAACCATGGAGGCAAATTCCCGAGGTTTCAGCCATAAAATGGATCCAACGCTCAAGATCGCTGACCCACCCCGGGTGGAATCTTCTGTTTTCGACGGCGGACGGCCTGTGAATCCCGGTTCGCCTCGGGGTGAGGGCTGTTGCAGAATCACCGGCGTGGCGCTCATCGATGTTCAGGGACTGACGCGGTCGTTCCGTACCTACAAAAAGGCTCCGGGGTTCTCCGGGGCGCTCAAGGGGTTGTTCCGCCGTGAATACGAGACGGTATTCGCGGTGAAGGATGTGTCGTTCAAGGTCGAGGAGGGCGAGTTCGTGGGGTTCCTCGGGCCCAATGGGGCCGGCAAGACCACCACACTCAAGATGCTGGCAGGCTTGTTGTACCCGACTTCAGGCACCGCCTCAGTGCTGGGCTACGTGCCGTGGGAACGGGCCGATGGCTACCGTCGGCAGTTTGCCCTGCTGCTCGGACAGAAAAACCAGCTCTGGTGGGATCTTCCGGCTCGGGATTCGCTCGAACTCAATGGGCGCATTTACGGTCTGGCCCCCGAGGCGTTCCGGCGGACGGTCGATGAGATGAGTGAGCTCCTCGGGGTGCGCGACAAGCTCTCCACCGCGGTCCGCGAGCTGTCCCTGGGCGAGCGGATGAAGTGCGAATTAATCGCTGCGCTGCTTCACCAGCCGAAGGTGCTCTTCCTCGACGAACCGACCATTGGGCTTGATGTGGTCTCTCAGAAGGTGGTTCGGGAGTTCCTGCGCGAGCACAACCGGCAACGCAAAACGACCATCCTGCTCACGAGCCACTACATGGCCGATATTCAGGAGTTGTGCGACCGGGTCATTATCATCGATCGGGGTACGGTGTTCTTTGACGGGCGTTTGGCCGAGATTCTCGACCGTTTTGCGGGCTTCAAGATCATCACGGTCACTCTGGAACAGGCGTCCGGATTCGCTTCGGTACCCTTGGCAGAATTGGGAGAGGTGCTGGAACAGAGCTCGGCGCTGGCCCGGCTGAAGGTGCCCCGGGAATCAGTCATCGCCACTTGCAAGGTGCTGCTGGACCGACTGCCGGTGAAGGATTTTGCCGTCGAAGAGGTCCCTATTGAGGACATCATCCGGCAGGTGTTCGAGAGGCGCTGAAATCCGCCGGCTGATAAACTTCCCGCGACACCCCTTTTCAAGGACGTGGGGTTGTTGTCCAATGGCTCCTCACATGCAGTACAACGAACCGCCCAAGGGCATTCAAGAACTCATCCACAGCCTTGAAGAAGGTGAGGGTCGAGTTTGGCTGCAGCGGTTCATCTTGCTGCTGCTGACCCTCATCGCCTTGGGACTTTACCACTTTGACGGGGTAAAGAATTTTGGCACGGCCGAGGCGATGGACTTGGCGCAGTTGGGTCGCAGTCTCTCGGAAGGCCGAGGGTTCACCACCCAGTTGATTCGCCCGCTCAGCCTTCATCTCCAGTCGCCCCGTGCGGTGGAGCAGGGGGTTAATCCGCGCCAACTCATCACGGCGGCCCATCCCGACATCTCTCACCCACCTCTGTACCCGGTTGCATTGGGAGTGCTCTTCAAGGTGCTGCCGGACCGGTGGGTTTATGGTGTAGAGCCCGGACCCCGTCGCCGTCCGCCGGCCGAAGTGGCGGTGGGATGCCTCAATTTCATCGGTTTTTGTGGGTTGGCCTTCGTGCTGTTCCAAGTGGGTCGGCGATGGTTTGAACTCTCCATTGGAGTCATGGCGGTATTTCGCCTTCTCGGGCCTGCCTACCGTGTGGCTAGGGTTGCTGTGCGTGGCGGTCAGCGTGGTTGCCTTGCACATCGGGGGCGCCGCCGACCCCGACGAAGACGGTCGCCCCCGGGTCGTGACATTTCGATATGCGCTCTGGTCGGCCCTGCTGGGAGGATTGATCGGGCTCGGATTCCTGATCTCGTATTCCTTCGGATTCTTGGTTTTGCCGATCGCCATCTGTGTGGGGTGGTGGGCTCCCGTTGAGGCCCGCCTGCGAACGGTGGGGTGTCTTTTGCTAGCCTTCCTGCTGTTGACGGCTCCCTGGATGACCCGCAATTACCTCCGCAGTGGATTGCCTCTGGGCATCGCCACCCTTGCTCCGCTGTCCGGGACTGCGGGTTTTGCGGAGGACCGATTGGAGCGTTCCCAGAACCCAGAACTCGCGCGGGTGCGCCTGACTGAGGTGTTGGCCAAGGTTCTGAGCAATTCCCAGTCGATCCTCGCCAACGACGTCCCCCGGATGTTCGGCAATTGGTTCGGGGCCTTCTTGCTGGTGGGGCTCCTGTTGCCCATGGGAGACGCGCGGATGAACCGGTTCCGCTGGTTGCTCTTGGCCTTGTTGCTGGCGCTGGTGCCGGGTCAGGCCCTGATCCAGACGCACTTGTCCACGCAGTCCCCATTCCTGAACTCCGAGAATCTCCTGGCGTGGTTCGTTCCGCTGGCCGGGCTCTACGCCGCGGTGGTCTTCCGGTGGGCACTCGATACCTTCGACTTTCCCTATCCGTTGGCGCGATGGATGGCGATGGCGATCCCCCTGGCCTTGTGCCTCATGCCCTTCGTGCTTTCGCTGTTGCCGCCGCGCCAACCGGTCATGGCCAATCCGCCCTATTACCTGCCGGTCATCCGCCAATTGCTGGGATATCTCCCGCCGGGCGCCATGGTCTTGAGCGACATGCCGGCGGCGGTCGCCTGGTACGGCCACCTCGACTCCATGCCCCTGACCTTGCGGGCCGGACAAGATCCCAAGGAAGACTTCTACCAGATCCACGACTTCCAGCGGCCGTTCAACGCCTTGTTGCTCACCTCACTCACCTGCGATCAGTTGTGGCATTCCAAATTACTCAACGACTCCGATGCCGTCTGGGGGCGCTTCTACATGGATTACTTGCTCCGCCAGGGGAATATCCCCTCGGGTTTCCCGCTGAAGTTCGCCTTTGGTGATCGGTATCCCGAGAATGGGTACCTCTTCGTGGCAGATCGCCCCTACTGGCGCGAGAGTCGCAAATGATCGGGGAATTAAACCCGTGGTCGCACGCGTCACTCTCGAAATAGCCCTCCGCAAGGAGTTCGACTATTCCATCCCGGAGGAGTTTTCGGATCGAGTGGCCGTGGGCTCACGGGTCAAGGTGCCCTTTGGGCATCGTCAGGTGCTGGGAGTGGTGACCGAATTGGTGGAGTCTTCGCCGCAGACCCATCTCAAGCCGATCTTGAATGTGCTCGGAGCACAAACTCTGGTCACCCCACAGGTGCTGGAGTTGGCCCGTTGGATTGCTTCTTACTACTGCTGCGCCGTCGAGACGGCCCTCAAGAGCGTTTTGCCGGAGGCCGTCCGGAAGGAGGAGGCCGGTTGGCGTGAACGTCTCCATGTGCACGCCCTGACGGTCGTCGGCGAAATGCCCAAGCTCACGCCGAGACAGGAAACGATCTGGCGCATCATCGACGAATGGCGGGAGTTGCCGCTGCAAGAGTTGCTCCGGCTCGGTGAGACGACGGCCGAAACGGTGCGCAAACTCGAAGACAAGGGGTTGGTGTGCATCGCCCCGAAGATCGACGAGCGGGATCCGTACGCGCGGGAACTCATCGTTCCGACCACGCCATTGACCCTCAATGACGAGCAAGTGGTGGCCTTTCAGGCGTTGGTTAAGGCTCATGACGGGCTCTTGCGAGGCGAGCCGGCCAAGCCGTTCTTACTTTTTGGTGTCACGGGCTCAGGCAAGACCGAGGTCTACTTGCAGGCCATTCAACATGCGCTGGTGCAGGGACGCGGGGCCATTGTGCTGGTGCCCGAAATCTCACTCACCCCACAGACGGTGGAGCGCTTCAAGGCCCGCTTTTCGTCGGGCCCCCATCGGACCCTCGTGGCCGTGCTGCATTCGCATCTTTCAGCCGGGGAACGTCATGACGAGTGGCACAAGATCCGGCAGGGGCGCGCTCGGATTGTCATTGGGGCCCGTTCGGCGGTGTTTGCTCCGGTGCACCCGCTGGGGTTGATCATTGTCGACGAGGAACACGAGCATTCCTACAAGCAGGAGGAAACGCCCCGCTACCATGCCCGAGATGTGGCGGTGGTGCGCGCTCAGCGTGAGGGGGCGTTGGTGTTGTTGGGATCGGCCACACCCTCGATGGAGAGTTTCCACAATGCACGCCGTGGAAAATACACCCTTCTCGAGATGGCCAAGCGGGTGGACGACAAGCGACTGCCGGTGGTGCGCGTCGTCGATTTGCGCGAAGAATCCCGCAAGTCCAAGAGCGGGGCTCCTCCGGTGTTCACCCAACGCCTTCGGGAGGCCATTACCCAACGTCTGGAGCGCCGCGAGCAAACGATGCTGTTCCTCAATCGGCGGGGTTTTTCGACGTCGCTGCAATGCCCCCAGTGCGGTCATGTGGCCGGATGCCCCAATTGTTCGGTTTCTCTGACCTATCACCGGGCTTCCCGACGGTTGCTCTGCCATATTTGTGGCCATGAGGAACCGGTTCCAGAACATTGCCCGGCCCCGGGTTGTGGTAATCCGGCCATTCGGTTTGCGGGCATCGGCACCGAGCGCGTTGAGGATGCGCTGCGTAAGGGGTTCCCGCACGCTCGGATCGAACGCATGGATTCGGATACCCTGAAGCGGAAGGAGGATTATCGGCGCATCCTCACCGATTTCCGGGTTGGAAAAATTGATATTCTGGTGGGCACCCAGATGATCGCTAAGGGACTGCATTTCCCGAATGTCACTCTGGTGGGCATCGTTCATGCCGACCTGAGTCTCCATCAGGCGGATTTCCGCGCGGGTGAGCGCACCTTCCAGTTGCTCACCCAGGTCAGTGGCCGGGCCGGGAGAGGCGATGTCGAGGGCGAGGTGTTCGTTCAGAGTTTTACTCCCTTCCACCCGGCCATCCAGTATGCCCGCCGGCATGATTACCTCGGATTCTACGAGCAGGAGGTGGAGTTCCGGGAGCAGTTGCGGTACCCGCCGGTTGCTCGGGTGGCCTTGTTGACATTGAAGGGACGCAACGAAGACAAGGTGAAGCTCTTTGCTGAACACTTGCGCAAGGCGCTCGACGCGGGCTTCAAAGATTGGAAGGACCTGATTTTGGCCGGCCCGGCCCCGGCCCCGTTACTGAAGGCTGAGAGTTTCTTTCGGCATCAGATCATGTTGCGGACCTCGGCGATGAGTCGTTTGTCCATCGAGTTGGGGAAAATCGAACAGTCCTTCGCATTGCCCGCCGACCTAACCCTGATCATCGACATTGATCCGGTGAATTTGGGATGACCGGCGGGGATCTCTCGGGAATGCCGGGAGGTGGGTGGATGGGTAGTGGATGTTTTTGCCGAGGAGGTTGGCCTCTCCCGTTCGGCAATCGGTGCCGGTGGGAGACTAAAACTCCGTAAAAACCCCGTATTCGGGCCGGAAATAGCTTCGGCACACCCACTGCTTGGAGGAGTGACGCGTGGGCTCCACCAATTCCATTTCTTCGATTCTTCCGCAGGGTTCTCTGACCAATGCATTGGCAGCGCCCGATTTGAGCAGCGCAGCCGGATCGCTGGGACGCATGCTTGGAGCACTGGCTCTGGTGTTCGCCGTGCTGATCGGCGCGCTCTGGATTTACCGGCACTGGCAGCGGCTCCTCTTGCAGCGGACTCCCGTCAGTGGTCTGAGGGTGGTCGATGTGAAGAGCCTGGGACAGCGCTTGTCGGTGTATGTGGTGGCTTACCGGCACCAACAATTTCTCATCGGGGGCTCTCCGAACGGATTATCGCTGTTGTCGCCGTTGGATGCCGATCCATCTGTATTGGGCGTCCCTTCTTCGTCGGATCCGGGTCCTCCGGCTGCAAACCTGTCTGTGAACCCGGCCCCCGAAGGTTCGTTCCGGAGTATCCTCGAGAAGACGCTGTCGCCTTCGGCATGAACTCTTCTACTCAGGCATGCCGAAGCCTCGGCTCCGTCCGACGAATGGGGTGGGGAATCACCGGGCTTCTCTTCGGAGTTGTGCTGCTCTTGTTGGCGCCGCTGGCGGCCGTAGCGCAATCCACGGCCACAACCGGCACTTCAGTGGCGGGCTTGCCTCCGTTGACCTTGAACATCGGCATGGACGGAATTGGGCAGCCGAAGGATGTGGATGTCGCCATTCAGGTCCTCTTTGCCGTGACCTTGCTGTCGATGGCGCCGTCCATCGTGCTGCTCATGACCTGCTTCAGCCGCATCGTCATCGTGCTTTCCTTCGTCCGCAACGCCTTGACCCTTCAGGGTGCTCCGGCCAACCAGGTGATCATCGGGTTGTCGCTCTTTCTCACCTATTTCGTCATGGAACCGGTGTGGTCCAAGGTTCAGACCAACGCCATCCAGCCCTACATGGAGAAGAAAATCACCTCGGCTCAGGCCATGGAGGAAGCGTCGAAGCCCATCCGGTCCTTCATGCTGCGACAAACCCGTTCCAAGGATGTCGAGTTGTTCGTTCAATTGGCCAAGATTCCGCCGACTGCACCCGAAGCCATACCGCTGCGCGCGGTCATTCCGGCCTTCATTATCAGCGAGCTTCGGACGGCCTTTCAAATGGGCTTCCTGATCTTTGTGCCCTTCATCCTCATCGACATCGTGGTGGCCACCGTTCTGATGAGCATGGGCATGATGATGATGCCGCCCGCGACCATTGCCTTGCCGCTGAAGATCCTGCTCTTCGTCTTGGTGGACGGATGGTCCCTCATCGTCCGTTCGTTGCTGATGAGTTTCGGTATCTAAACGCTCGTCCTTATTTCCTCTGTCTCCAGTTCCCTTTCCGACCCGATCCATGAACCCAGAAACCGCTGTCGAACTCATCAAGTCGTTGATCCTCAACGCCGTGACGCTGGCCTCGCCGATCTTGATGACGGCCCTGGTCATCGGCCTCGGTGTGAGCGTCTTTCAAGCGGTCACGTCGATCCAAGAGCAGACCTTGTCCTTTGTTCCCAAGGCCTTGGCGGTGCTCTCGTTGATCGTGGTGATGCTGCCCTGGATGGTCCGAACCATGATCGAGTTCACCCGCTCGGTTATTGAGCAGATGCCCCAGATGGTCGGTTGAGCCATGACGGCGACCCAATCCATTACGGTCTGGGTGTTGGTGATGGTGAGGGCGAGTGGTCTCATCCTCACGATGCCGGTTTTCTCAGGAAACCAGGTGCCACGCTCCCTTAAGGTTGCCTTGGGAGTCATGCTGGCCACCTTGGCCACACCGATGTTGCCGGCGATAGAATTGAAGGTCGATTCGCTGTGGTGGCTCATCCAGGTGATTTTTGTAGAGATCACCGCCGGAGTCGTATTGGGCTTTGTTTGTCGTTTCACGTTTTTTGCGTTGGATGTCACGGGCACCCTCATCGCCAACGACCTGGGACTCACCATGTCCACCATCCTCAACCCGGGATCCAATGCCGCTGCGCCCATTACTTCGACGCTGCTGTACTGGCTGGGGGCGGTGACGTTCTTCGGATTAGACATCCATCACTGGGTGTTGGTGTTTTTCATCCGAACCTATTCGGTGCTTCCCATGGGGACAGCGCATGGCAGCGAGGACCTGCTTCGCAATGTCCTTGTCCACACGGGGTGGATCCTTTCGGCGGGGATTCAGGTGGCGGCTCCCATCATGGCCGTGGCCTTCTTGGTCACCTGGGTGTTCTCGATGCTCGGACGGGCAGTGCCCCAGATGAACGTGTTTTCGGAAAGCATGCCGGTTCGGGTTCTGGCCGGGCTCTTCGTCTTTGCGATGAGCATGCGTTTCATTGGCGATTACACGGCCAATTTCTTGCGACGGATTCCGGACGATTTCGTCCGCGTCGCCCAAATTCTTGGAAACACGCCTCCGAACCCCTGAACGCACATGTCCGAAGAGAGTGGCGACAAGACAGAGCAACCGACAGACAAGCGGTTGAGCGAAGCTTTGGGCAAGGGGCAGTTTGCTCGATCCCAGGAGATTCAGACCGCGTTCGTGCTCATGGCCGGAGTGTGGGCGCTTCAGTCCTATGGTGGGGCGCTACTCAAGGATATGACCGGAGTGTTCCATTCGGTTTTTTTCCATCTTCATGACACGACGATCGATGTCAGCAGCCTTCAGGATAAGGCGTCGGACTCGGCTTTCACATTGGTCAGTTTCGTGGCCCCTCCGGTGATCGCCACGGGGGTTGCCGGGTTGGCGGCGGGCCTCGTGCAAAGCCGCTTCCGCATGGTGAGCGACCCCATTAGCTTTAATTGGGAGCGCCTGAATCCCATGGCGGGATTTAAACGGATCTTTTCCTTTCAGGCGCTGTTTCCGACAGCGGTGAGTCTGGTGAAACTCGGTGCGATTAGCTGGTTCTCTTGGAATCAGGTGCGCTCGGTGCTCGACGATCCGATTTTCAACGCGCCGGTGGACATTTCCCGGGTGGGGACATTTCTCTCAGAGACCACGATCCGCATCGGCAGTCGGGTGCTCTTGTCGCTAATCCTGATAGCAGCCATCGACTACGCCTATCAGCTCTGGAAGACGCAGCGCGACATGATGATGACCAAGCAGGAGGTCAAGGACGAGGGCAAGCAAAGCGAAGGAAACCCCCATGTGAAAGGGGAGATGCGCAAACGCCGGATGCGCCGCAAATCCTTCAAGGCACAGTTGGAAGATCTTCCGAATGCCGACGTGGTCATCGCCAATCCGACACACATCGCGGTGGCACTGCGCTATGATCGGGACACGATGGCTGCACCTCGGATCATCGCCATGGCCAAAGATTTCAATGCATTGCGAATCCGTGAGATGGCCGAAAAGCTGCAAATTCCGGTGATGGAGAATAAGCCGCTGGCGCGCATGCTCTTTAAATACGGCAAGGTGGAGGGCGATATTCCTCTCCAGTTGTACACCGCGGTGGCGGAGATACTGGCCTATGTGTATCGGGTGAATCGGTTTCGCTATTATTCGCGGGCGCAGACTCAAGGGGGCACCGCCCCCCAGAGTTCCCGGTAGAGACGCACACACGCAGTTCGCTGAGATGCCAACCGCCGCGTTCAGGATTGCTCGCGGCCATTTCTCTGGGGCAGGTTTCGTCGATGACTCCTGGGTTGAATCGCCTCTTGGGCACTTTTTTTCTGACTGCTGCCATCGCCGTCTCGGCTGCGCCGCCGCAAGCAGAGCCCGGGCGTCAAACGGCACAGGAGTTCCGCCGCGAAATTAGCACCGAGCATCATCTGAACTACTTGCTGTATGTGCCGAAGGCAGCGGCGGCGGAGCCGTCCAAGCGCTGGCCGCTGGTGCTTTTCTTGCATGGAGCCGGAGAGCGCGGGACCAATCTCAATGCCGTCGCGGTGCATGGGCCGCCCAAACTAGTGGCCGCCGGTCGGGAGTTTCCCTTCATTCTCGCATCGCCGCAGTGCCCGTCGGGTCAGGTTTGGAA
>JAPLUH010000371.1 GCA_026397675.1 Verrucomicrobiota bacterium | reverse complement strand
TTCGGGCGAGTCCAGCGCCGGTGAACGCGCGGGACCGGGTTTACATTCGGAGAGTGGGTTCCTTCAAATGAAGAGGCCCGATCAACGACCTCGTTCGTGCAGCCTCTTGGAAGGGCTTCACCTTCCAGACGCGATTTTGCTGCGTGTTCTACAGCAAAACGCCCCGCGGGCTCGAAATCTCGGGCCGGGCGGGGCGCGCTGAACGACGGCGTTTTATGAGAGAATTCGTCGACCCTCGTCGAGGAAGATACCTTTGAACATCATCTCCAAGGCCTGCGGGTTGCTGGCCTTTCCAAGGGCTTCCTTTTCGCTAATTTTGCCGGCCTTGACCAGGTCGTACATCGCCTGGTTGAAGCTCTGCATGCCGTCTTCGCGTCCGGTCTCAATGGCTGCTCCGAGTTTCTCCAATCGATTCTCCTCGAGCATTTTTCGGACAGTGGGTGTGTTAATGAGAATCTCCAGCGATGGGGTTACGCCTCCATTGACGGTGGTCACCATCCGTTGGCAGACGACCGCACGCAGCGTGGCCGCCAATTGCCGCCGGATTTGTTCGCGTTCCTCCGGCTTGAAGAAGTCGAGGATGCGACCAATCGACTGGGAGGCGTTCTGGGTGTGGAGAGTGGAAAGCACCAGGTGGCCGGTGTCGGCTGCACTAATGGCTGCCTGGAAGGAGATGGCATCGCGCATTTCGCCGACCATGATGATGTCCGGGTCCTGGCGAAGCACGTGCTTCAAGCCGGCCTGAAAGCTGCCGGTATCCAAACCAATTTCTCGCTGTTCGACGACGGATTGGTTGTCTTCAAAGACGAACTCGATGGGGTCTTCGAGGGTGACGATGTGCTTTTTGAAGTTGGCGTTGATGTGCTCAATCATCGCCGCCAGCGTCGTGGACTTGCCGGATCCGGTGGTGCCCGCCACGAGAACGATGCCGCGCGGGGCTCCTGCAATCGACTTGATGATAGGCATGAGACCTAGTTCATCGAAGCTGGGCACCTGGGTCTTCACATAGCGCATGGCGAGAGCAAACGTACCCCGTTGTTGGAAGACGTTGGTGCGGAAGCGTCCCACTCCCGGTTCGTAGTAGCTGAAGTCCACCTCACGGTCGTCGTCCATGCGGCGGCGGGCATGGGGGGGAACCATAGTGGCAAGGATTTTACCCATCCACTCCTCGGTCGGAGTCGGCGCATCGATGGTGATGAGTTGCCGGCTAATGCGGAACACCACTGGGGAGCCCACCTTGATGTGGATGTCTGAGGCCCCGCCTTCAACTGCGGCTTTCAGGATTCCGCGCAGCAAATCTGTGTCGTAGCTCATGAATTTTGGATACCAAAAGCTAGCAAGTGCGGGGCCGGGCGACACGGAATTTCCAAGAAAACCAACAATCGCAACGAGTGTGCCGCCAAGAATTGCCAGCTGAAGAGCTCGTGGGTCTCTAGACTCGGTATTGGACGAGCAGCGGTCCCTGTACCATTGTTTTCACGTTGTGAACCCAACACTCGGGAAGCAGTTGATGATCATTGGTGGGACACTGTTGGTGGCTGGAGCGATTCTCTGTTGCTGCCGGCCGTTTAAAGGTGGTTTTCCGGGCGACATCGTCATCGAACGTCCGGGGTTCTCCTTAAACTTTCCAGTGGTGACCTGTTTGGTCCTCAGCCTGGTCCTGAGTTGGGTGTTCCGCTGGTTGAACCGATGAAGCCCTCCAAACCATTACCAGAAGTTGCCTGTCCACAGTGCCGCACCCGCGGACCGTGGTTGGAGAGTGCTAGCGGACCGTTCTGTTCCGAACGGTGTCGACTCTTGGATCTGGGCCAGTGGTTCGAAGAGGGGCATCGAATTAGCCGAGAGCTTCGTCCTGGAGATTTTGAGGGGTTCGATGAGTTGACTCCCGGGGATCACCTAGATCGTCCCACTGGTGGGTAAGCGGGCGAAGCGGCGCATGAATTTTCGTCTCGGCCCTGGCGGAGCGAAACTCAAAAGATCCGGAGCTATCGTTACAAAGATATGTGTGGTTCTTGAGGAATTATGAGTTTTACTCCGCGCTGAGAATCGGTGACTTTTAATCTTTAGCGATGGGTCGGTGTTCGGCGGGTTGTCAGGGCATTCGGGTACTCAGCCAAGGCGGTGCCTGTGCCTGTTTTCCTCAACTCTTGAGCGCATCGACGACAGCTACAAATTGAGGCATGCATCCAAGAAAAACCCCTAAATCGGAAGCGGCGTTCCGCGCCGCCGTGGCGCTGGCGCTGTTGCCCTCGGGAAGTTTGTTGGGCGCGGCCTCGGGGTTCGAAGCCTACCAGATCGACCAGTGGATGAGCTACGAGGTCAAGGGAGTGCGCATCCGACCTCAGTTGGACATCAACATGATGTACAACAACAATGTTTTCTCGGCCTCCGACATTGGGTCCGTTGAGTACGTGGATTTGCGGAACCCCACCCAGACCAATCGGTTCACGTTGAACCCGCGTGTGGCCGACTTGATCGGCACGGTCTCACCGGGTGTGAGTTTTCAGGTGGGTTCAGAGGATGAGAATTACCTCAATTTACAGTATCAGAGCGACAACACCCGATACTTTGATTTAGGGGTCGCTCCGGCGCCGATGCACCGCATCCAGTTGGCTGGAAAGTACGACAATCAAAGCCGCCTGCGGATGGAGGGCGCCCATTCGACCGAGTTTGTTTCTTCGTTCATGGGAGGTTGGGTGAACCTGGGTAATACCTTGGTCGATCGCTGGACTCACACTACCTCGGGCCGTGTCACGTACGACAGCTCCGAAAAGACCGATGTCTATGTCAGCGGGTCCCGGAATTACCTGAACTACGAGGGGGTGAATTTGTACGGCAACGATGGTTGGCGTGGCAATTTGGGGGCCAGCTACAAGCCGACAGACCGGCTTTCTGTATTCGTCGAGGGCGGCTACGGGTTGACAGATTTCATTCGAGGAACCCCTGCGCTGGGCTTCATTCCTACCTCGCATGTGTATGGCGGCTTCGTCGGAGTTCGAGGCCAGTTCACGGAGCGGTTGGAGGGCTCGATTGGCGGCGGTTACGAAATCCGCGAATTTCCCGACATCCCGGGGGCGTCGTTCTCCATTCCGGCCGCGAATATCTCGGTGAGCTATGCGTTCCGCGAGACGACCAAGTTCTCATTGGCCTTCATACGGCGCACCGACAACGCTGCCCAGATTGCGCGCCAAGGCGTCACCTACGCTACGACGACGTTCAATGTCCAACAGGCGCTGGGTACCACCGGCACTTGGTTGGCCACGGCGGGCGTGTCGTACCAAGGCGGCACCTTTGATAGCCTGACGGGATTCGGGGCCGCCTACGAGCCGATTGCCGGCACCACCTTGAGGTCGCTGAGTTTGCGCACCGTCGACTACAAGCGAGACGACTCCATGCTGTCGCTCTCCGGCGGGATTTCTTATATGCCGCGGCGCTGGCTGCGGTTTGGCCTCAACTACTCCTACGACAACTATTCCATCGATTTCGCAGATGCCGGGTTGAAGGATGTGTTTTTACCCACTTACGATGCCCACCGAGTGATGGTGGGAGTGCAGATTGGTTATTGATTATGAAATGGCGTTTTAACCTGTGTTTGGCCTGTCTTTTGACTGGGGGAATGGCCTTGGCCCAAGATTCGGTCCGTCGAATTGTCCCCGGAGATATGCTGGTGATCAATGTCGCTGAAGAATTGGACATGAAGCAGAACCTCCGGGTGCCTACGGATGGGAAGATCACCTACTGGCTCCTCGATCCGGTGATCGTGACCAACAAGTCCGTGGCCGAGGTGCGCCAGATTCTCTACACGATGCTGGACAAAGACTACATCATCAAGCCGGCCATCTCGGTGGAAGTCTCTGAGTACGTGAAGCACTTCATCAACATCACGGGCAGCTTCGTCATGCAGGGGCGCAAAGAGATTCCTGCGGAGCGCCCGATCGACATCATGGATGCTATCGCGCTGGGCGGGGGATTCAGCCCGCGGGCCGACAAAGACAAGATTATTTTGCGACGCAAAGGCCAGGTGACCACCTATTCCAAGAAGCAGTTGGACAAGGCCTACGCCAAGGGTGAGCGGGTAATGATCGAGCCGGATGACACGTTGGAGGTCCGGGAGAGCATCCTTTAATTTGTTTATTTAATTTACCATGGAGGAGCAATTTCAATCCCAGCAGGGGAATTCGATGAGCGGAGGAGATCCGTCCATCAATCTAAGGCAGTATTGGCATGTCATCCTTGAGCGCCGTTGGCTCATCGTGGCGACGTGGTCGGTGTGTATTATCGCCGGCGTGCTGTACGCGTTTCAGGCGACACCGATGTTTCGAGCCATCGCCCGGCTCCAAATCGATCCGGAAAACCAAGGCGTGCTGAACCTGAACAGCCTAGCTCTGGGTAATTCGGATCAGAATTACCTGACGACGCAGTACCGGAATCTCGAAAGTCGCAGCTTGATTCTTGCGGTGATGAACAAGCTCAAGCTCGAAACGGACGATGAGCGCTACACCAAGTCGGTCGACAAGGTCACGGCTGTAACCAAGGACATTAAAATTGTTCCGATCCGTTTAAGTCGGTTGGTGGAGGTTCAAGTGACGCATCCCAAGGGTGAACAGGCCCAACGGATCGCGGATACGATCCTCCAAGTTTTCTTGCAGCAGAACTTGGACGACAAGAAGAACAAGGCACTTCAGGGACTCAAAATCCTGGAACAGGAAGCCACAGGCAAGGAGGCCGAATTGGAGGCTCTCCAAGGTAAACTCCAGAAGTACCGCAAGGACAAGGGGATGGTTTCCTTGAAAGATGCCCAAAACATCGATGCGGCCACGATGCGCGACCTCAAGATCGGTTATGAAACCTTGCGTTCGACGGCTGACGTCGCCAAGCAAATTGCCCAGCAGGCCCAAGAGTGGGTGGCTGCTGGAAAAGACATCGTCGACTTTGGTCCTCTGGCCAAGGATGAGCAGGTGGCCTATTTGCGCAAACAGGTCAACGAGAACAGCTCCAAGCTGGCCGGTCTTCGAACCAAATACCGTGAGCGGCATCCTAGGGTCATCCAGCCGGCGACCCAATTGCAGGCCGATTCCCAGAAGTTGCGCGATGAATCCGAGCGAGCCCTTCAGGGTATTTTTCAGATGGCCGAGTTGGAGAAGAGTCGAGAGGTCGAGGCCCTTCGAAAATACACGGAGTCGGTGGAGCGGGTGTTCGCCCTCGATGAGGCGAAGATTAGTTATGACATCATGGAGCAGCAGCTCAAGCGGGTCGAGGGCTTCTACCAGACCATCCTGACCAAGGCGAAGGACTTCGATATTGGAGCTAAAGATCTCCTTCAAAACATGAAGGTTCAGGATCCAGCCTTCGCGCCACTCAAGCCGGTGAGCCCCAATAAACCCCTAATCTTTGTGGGTAGTGTCGTCGGCGGACTTGCCGTGGCCCTGGGCTTGGCTCTGTTCTTCAACTTCCTCGACGATTCCATTAAGAGCCAGGAAGACGTGGAGAATATCCTGCACCTGCCGTTCTTGGGATACATTCCCAATATCAAATCGATTAGCATCGTGGAGCGCGACCTTCAGTCTCACTTGCACCCGACCTCCAGTCCGGCCGAGGGTTTCCGGACGTTACGTGCGGCCATTTCGTTGGCTAAGAATGCCGATAAACTCCGGGTGATGGCCTTCACCAGTACGATTCCTTCCGAGGGGAAATCGTTGGTGGCTTCCAACTTCGCGATCGTCACCTCGCAAACGGGTCTAAAGACGCTCTTGGTCGACGCAGATCTCCGCCGTCCGTCGGTTCACAAGGCTTTCCAGCTGCAGAGCCCCGTGGGTCTTTCCGCTTACCTTTCGGGACGCACCGACAACTTCAGTGAATTTGTCCACACCACCGAGGTTCCCAACCTCGACGTCATTTGCTGCGGAGCGGTACCGCCCAACCCGTCCGAGTTGATCGGATCCAACCGCATGGTGCGTTTCCTCGAAGAGGCTTCGCGGCGCTACGATCGGGTGATTCTGGACTGCCCGCCGGTATCGGCCGTCTCCGACCCGCTCATCGTGGGTGCCATGGCCGATGGCATGGTCTTCGTCACCAAGTTCAATAAGATCCGTCGCGAGCATGCGTTGCGGTCCATACAGCGGGTCCAAGATTCAGGCATTCACTTGGTGGGCTTGGTGCTCAACGACATCGATTTCGAGGGCAAGGACTCGTACTACTACAGCTACCACTACTACCAGAACCGGTACTACTCCTCCCACTATCGCAATAAGTCGGCCGATGAGCCCACCGATAAGAAGTCGGCCTCAGAGACGTCCAAATCGGCCTGATTAGCCTAGTCTCTTTTGATTCAAATAAAACGGCGCGGATTTTTCCGCGCCGTTTTTCTGGGTGAGCTCGTTAGGGTGCCCTTTCCGACGTCAGTAACTTGGGCTCTGGGTAGGTCAGAAACTCATTCTCCAGTGTCCGGCGTCGCCTCACACTCCGGGAAGTCTCCGTGGAAGGAATTAATCTCTCCGGAGGAGTGTCGTTTGCTGGAGCGGTGCAGTGAAGGATGCCTCGTGGCCATCCGGCCATCGGATCCGTGCCTCGGAAATGGAGCTGTGTCCGAGGCCGATGCTGATGGGTAGTTCGCTTTGTGAGAGGTAGCTCTTGGTGGGCATGACTTGACGCGAGATTCGGCGACCGTCTTCGGTGCGCAGGTGGATCCAGGCTCCGATGGCTTCAGGATTGCCATCTCGCCCGATGACTCGCAGCCGGACCCAATGGTTTCCGAGGGCTTGGTCATTGCGGAGCAACAGCGGAGGCCCATGGATCTGGGTCATGACCACATCGAGGTCTCCGTCCTGATCAAAATCAGCATAGGCCGATCCGCGACCCACAATCGGTTGGAAAATGTCTGCACCGGCCTCGGCGGCCGTGGCGCTGATAAAGGTCTGATTACCTCCGCCGTTCCAGAAAAGTTGGGCCGGCTGCCGGTAGTGGACATTGGCCTGCACCTTCTCGATCTCCTCTTCGATATGTCCGTTGGTGGTCAGGACATCGAGCCGTCCATCGAGGTCGTAGTCGAAAAAGAAGAGCCCAAATTTAAGAAGCAATCGGCTCGCCGGTCCGAGGCCTTCAGTAATGGCCTCGTCGGCGAACACCAAGGTGTCTTTCGTCGGTTGGGCCACATAGAGGGCATTCATTTCATTGGCGAAATTGCCGATGGCGATGCCCAGGGCACGGTCAGGCCGAAAACGCGCTGCGTCGATGCCCATGGCCCCACGAGTTTGCCCGTAGGAGTCGAAGGCCACACCGCTCTGGGCCCCCACCTCTTGAAAGGTACCATCGTGCCTATTGGTGAAGACGAAGTTCTGAACGGTGTCATTGGCCACCACGAGGTCCATCCATCCGTCGTCATTCAGATCGATCGGAGCCACGGCGAGGGTCTTGGCCATGGGAAGCCCCGTGGCTGGATTTCGAATTCGGAGACCGCTTCGGGCCGAGATTTCAGTGAAATGGGGTAGGGCACCCGGTGCGCTAGGACCGTCATTCCGGTAGAGGGCGGGGAAGGTGCCAGGAAAGAGCCAGGGGCGCCCATAGGCGCGTCCCACACCTACAAGCTGGTTGTTGACCTCCCGATCCATTTGGGGCGACCACTCGACATAGTGCCCGACGAAGAGGTCTAAGTCGCCATCCCGATCGAGGTCAAACCAGGCCGCGGCCGTGGACCATCCGGAAGACGAGGCGGGCAAGCCGCTTTGGGCCGTGATGTCTGCAAAAAGTCCCTCGCCCAAATTCCGGAATAGGCGCACCCCACCGAGTCCGGTCAGCAACACATCGGTTCGGGAATCGCCATCCAGATCCCCGCAGGCCACCCCCATGCCATAAAACGGGACGTCCAAGCCCGATCCAGCGGTGATGTCGGTGAACCGAATGGGCCCACCGGGCGCGGTGTCGTTCCGATACAAGGCCGCAGTGGTTGAGTGGTTGGTTTGGGTTGACGCGTCGGGCCACTCCGTTCCATTGACGAACAGGAGGTCTGCATCGCCATCTCCATCCAGATCGAAACACGCCACACCGCCGCCCAGCGTTTCGGGCAGGAGTTTGCTACCCCTTGCTCCGTTGCTGTGGATGAAGCGGATGCCGGCCTCGCGGGTGATGTCCGTGAACCGGATAGATGGAGGTCGTGGGCCGCGACCGGAATCGTTGGCCACTGGACTCTGAATGGGGGAGAGCGCAGCCGTTGCATCAACGGGTCGGCGTTGCAGCCACCAGACAGCCGCTGCGGCCACCACACAGAGAAGAATCAGGACGGCCAATGAACGGCGCAGGGCCTGAGTGATCACATCATCCTCTGAACCAGGCGTTCGTCCGGGTTGGGGATTCAGGCGGGCCATGTCGGCACGCTGGGATGATCGCGGCCGTGTTATCAAGCCCGGAACCACTGAGGGCGAATGGAAGTTTCACATCGAACCTTCGGGTATCCTCAAACGGAGGGTCGGATGGATTCGGGTGACGGGTCGCAGCGGTGGCAGTCACTGAGCCTCAACGAAAATTAGGACACGTCCATGACTGGTCATTCTTCATGGAGTCTGTTTGCCTTTCCTAACGATGTCCGGAGCCGTTGGTTCCTCAGTTTTGTTGACGACCCTCTTGAGGGATGTGTCCCGCTCGTTCTACCTGACTTTGAGGGTCCTTCCCTCACGGGTGCGCGCTCCTATCGGCCTGGCGTATTTGTTGGCCCGTGCCACCGATACCTTGGCCGATGCCTCATCGGTCCCGGTGATGGTTCGTCGAAGGGCTCTGGAATCGCTGCGAAACCGCATTCTTGATGGTCAGGCGGCACCGCCGCAATGGGCTGACTTCGATACCGAAAGCCCAGAAGTTACTGCTGCTGAGCGCACGCTGTTGCACCGCATCCCCGAAGCCTTGGCGATTCTGGATCATTCCCAAGTCTGGCAGAAGGACTGCATTCGGACGGTCTTGGAAACGATTGTGGGCGGTCAGATTTTGGACTTAGACCGCTTTGGCGAGATTCGGCCGGGAGAGGGTGTCGTAGCCCTGTCCAATGCCGCGGCTTTGGATGACTACACTTATCGAGTGGCTGGTTGTGTGGGTGAATTCTGGACCCGCATTTGCCGCAGCCAACTTTTCCCTACGGCTGCACTGGATGATGCCGCATTTCAAGCTGATGGCGTCCGCTTCGGTAAGGGCCTTCAGTTGATTAATATTTTGCGGGACCTGCCCAAGGATCTTCAGGCAGGCAGGTGTTATTTGCCGTGCGATGAGTTGGCCCGGGAGGGGCTTACGCCGGCGGATCTTCTGGATCCGGCGCTCGAAGACCGACTACGCCCGGTGTATGATCTATGGCTGTATCGGGCTGAGGAGCATTTGGCAGCCGGATGGAATTATGTCCGCAGCATTCCCTCCGATCAGCGTCGCGTCCGACTGGCCTGTGCATGGCCGATCTTAATCGGTGTGCAAACGCTCCGGCGGCTTCGGCAGCCGGGCGTGCTGGATGCCCGCCGGCGCGTCAAGATCTCGCGAGCGGATGTCCGGTCGATCCTGTGGGCGACGCTCTGGAGATTACCCTTTCAACGGAGTTGGGAGGGCCTGTTCGAGTCGATGAGGACGGCGCCTGTCTCCTGACGACCGGAAAGCGGGAGTCCCGATTGGACGCCACGGCGACGGCAGGTAACTCTAGAAGTACATGAGGGTTTTGATCACGGGTGCCACCGGATTTGTTGGACGAGCCGTTTGCGAGGCGGTGGTGCGTGAGGGGCATTCGGTGCGGCGCATGGCCCGTGGAAGCCGCTCGCACTCGTTGGAGCCTCAGAATAGTGCGATGGAGTGGGTGAGGGGTTCGGTGCTGTGTCCGAACGACCTCCGCCAGGGCATGCAGGGGTGTGATGCCGTCATTCATCTCGTCGGCATTATCGGCGAGATCGGCGACCAGACCTTTGAGCGGGTCCACTTGGAGGGAACGCGCCGGGTTCTTGAAGCAGCACTGACTTCAGGCGTGCGCCGGATGATCCACATGAGTGCCTTGGGGACCCGGCCTGAGGCTGCTTCTCGGTACCATCAAACCAAGTGGGCTGCCGAGGAGGCGGTGAGGAGTTCTGGTTTGGACTGGACGGTGTTTCGGCCTTCGTTGATCTACGGGCCCGGTGATGGATTCGTGAACTTATTTGCCCGGATGAGTCGCTGGTCGCCGGTGTTGCCGGTGATCGGTCGGGGAACGTCCCTGTTGCAACCGGTGTCGGTCGATTGCGTGGCCCGGGCGTTTGCGCGTGCGCTCGATTCAAAAGCCGCCGTCCACCAGACCTACGACCTTTGTGGTCCCGACCGTCTCAATTTGCCGCAGGTCTTGCAGACCCTCCTGCGTGTCACCCGGCGTCACCGTATTATTCTGAGAATACCCCGGGTGCTGGCCTGGTACCCGACCGCAGTCTTGGAGCAGATCTTTCCGCTAGTCCTCCTATGTCCGGCTCCCTTGAGTCGGGATCAAATTCTCATGCTGGAGGAGGACAACATCGGGAATCCCGAGGCCGCCGACCGTGATTTCCAGATCCCATCGATTCCCTTTGCGAAGGGAGTCGAAGACGTTCTTCGCTGAGGCGTTCAGGCGCCGATGAGTTCGGCGACTTTTGCCGAAACGTCGCCGCTCTTCATGAGCGATTCCCCGACGAGGATGGCATGGCAGCCGGCCTTGCGGAGACGATCGACATCCGCTCGTTGGTGAATCCCACTTTCTCCCACGAGAAGACGTCGAGTGGAGTCGGAGGCGGCGAAGAGTTTCTTGGCCAGAGTTTCGGTGGTCGCGAGATTCACTTGGAAGGTCTTGAGATCCCGATTGTTGACCCCTACGAGTCGGGCTCCGCAGCGCAGCGCCCGCTCGAGTTCCGTCTCGTCATGAACTTCGACCAGAGCGGTCAGTCCTGCTGCATCGGCCAGACTGTGGAAGTGCGACAACTGATCATCCGACAGGATGGAAACAATGAGCAGGATCGCATCGGCTCCCCATTCAATGGCCTCAAGAATTTGCCGCTCATCGATAATGAAGTCCTTGCGAAGCAGCGGCAGTCCGACGGCCTCCCGGATGGCCTTGAGATACTCGAGGGATCCTTGGAAGAACTGCTCGTCGGTGAGTACCGACAGACAGCTTGCTCCGGCTGCCTCATATTCTTTAGCGATTCGGACCGGATCAAAATTCGGGCAAATCACTCCCAGGCTGGGCGAGGCTTTTTTAACCTCTGCGATCAAAGCGATGTCTCCCTGACGAGGGGTGGCCAGAGCCGCCGTGAAGTCCCGTATCCCCGAGCCACGCTGTTGAATGGCCTGTCGAAGCTGCGAGGCAGCCACCGGTCCCGGAGGCAGCAAGCTCACTTCTACACGCTTCTGCGCGACAATGGTGTCGAGAATACTCATCGATTTGGAAACGGTACCGGGGTTGGGGTGCTTGAATCACGCCTGAAGATCATTCGAGTCCAGCGTGCGAGGGACTGGGTCGTGGGAATGGTCCGCGGTCTTGGAATTAAGGGCCTTGGAGTGCCCGAAGGGTCCAGTCGGCTCGGTCCGCCGGATTAGCCCAGTGGCGCATGTCTTGAATACGGCGGCGATCGAAGTTTTCAACATGCCCATCCACCATCCCGCTCACCGATCGCAAATTGTAGCGCGGGTGCACATAACCCCACGCCTCCGGGCCGTCGTCCGAATTCCAATCCACGGCCCAGCGGCGTGCATTCAGGTAGGGCGGTTTCACGACGTAATAGCCAGGCACGATCCGGCCTTCGAAGGGGCCGCGGGCAGAGGTGAAAACCAGGAGCTCCGACGGACGGGCGACCTCAGCGGTCTTGAGAACACAGAATCGCCCGAACCGATCAAAGGCCCGTTCCGTGGGTGGCAGTTCGACGTCATCTCCGCCGACGAAGACAGAATTAATGCCCTGAGAGGGAAACACCGAAGCGGCATAGACTCCGAGGTCGGGGTCTTCCATGCGGCGGAAGATCTCCAACGTGCGCCGGTTTTCGTTCAGGTACATTATATCAAAACTTTTCCCCAGATAGGGGGCGATCCGCCACGGGTATCGAGCGTTGATGGGATGATTGACCGGGTGTCCCTGAAAGTCGGTGGCGTTGAGCCCATAGCGGTAGCCGGGAAGCACGGAGTCGGAGTTGTCTTCGGCGTAGAGTCTCCAAGCGATGAGTAACTGACGGGACCCGGACATTTCATTCACCTGTGAAGCGCGATAGCGAGCCTTGCCCAGCGCCGGAAGCAGCATGGCCGCCAGGAGGGCGATAATGCCGATGACCACCAGCAGTTCGATGAGGGTGAAGGCGTGGAACTTCTTTCCCTGGGTAACAGGGGCGGTCCGGAAGTAGGATGGCGGAATGATGCACATCGACTGCGGGATGGGATCTTAACCTCGAAATCCGTGGTGTCCAAGACCACAGGTGGCATCGGGCGGAGTTGAATTTTGTGACGGGCCAAGGTGTCGCGTCTTTGACCACTTGCCTCCTGAGCGCTTCCGACCGAAGCTATGCGAAGCATCCAATCGAGTGCTGCACAGAAAACATGAAAACCACTGCTATTCTTGCCCTGATTGTCGTCGCCTGTTCCACGGTCAGCCTTCGCGCTGAAGACAAACCCAAAGCCAAGGCCTATCCGTTGGATAAGTGCCTGGTGACCGATGAGAAGTTTGAAGGATCTGGAATGGAAGCCTACGAGTTTGTCCATGAAGGTCAGACCATCAAACTGTGCTGCAAGAGCTGCCTGAAGGATTTCAAGAAGGACTCGGCCACCTACCTGAAGAAATTACCGAAGGCGAAGTCCCCGAAGTCCGCTCAATGATCCCAAGGGCGGATGGGGCGACAGAGGTTTCCCCGTTTTTGATGCGGTGGGATGTCGGAAGACTCAAGCAACGGTTGGTGATCCCATTCAATTCGTATACCAATCCGGGTTCCAATCCGGGTTCCAGTATGGGTTCCAGTATGGGTTCCAAAGAAGTGGAGGGCGTTACGGTGCTCCCGGAGGTACTGCCTCCGGACTGTTGTCGCGGTCGGGCTCAAACGCCGTGGGGGATGAGTTATCTGGTCTGGAATCCGAAGTCGGTGTTTCAGTGGGAATTTGAAGAGACTTCGTCGGATCCTCGCCGCGGACCGTGGCTCGATCACCGAATAACCAGTAATGACTTGGGTGCCCAAGAATGGGTGGACGATTGGGTAGGTCATTGGGTCGCGGGGATAAAAAACCCGGTAACGAGGGTTTCAGTGTCAGTCAGTGGAACTCCCTTCCAGCGAGCGGTTTGGCGCGCGCTGCTTGAGGTTCCCCGAGGATCATTGACTTCATACGGCCGAGTGGCGATGGCCGTCGGTGCTCCCGGAGCCGCTCGAGCGGTGGGAGCCGCCTGTCGAGCCAATCGGGTGGCTCTTCTGGTTCCGTGCCACCGAGTCATTCGAGAATCAGGGGAATTGAGCGGCTACCGTTGGGGGATGGATCGTAAGTTGCGCCTTTTGGCCGGCGAATTGGGCGGATAAGAGCTGTGGTAAATTCTCGGATGCAGGGTTGTGAAGCGTTCCTTGGGATCGTGCTCCGTGAGAGTGAAACCCATTAGAAATAAGGGGTCTTTTATTCGACACCGTGACTCATCCCTTGCCAATCCTCGCGATGGTGTGCCATTTACCGCATCGATGAAGTCTGCATCGCCTGTTGTCTGGGTCCTCTTGGCTGCGTTGGGTCTGGGTTGCGCTAGTTCCCAAAACACCAATCTGACCTCGCGCTCGGCCGCCCCGTCACCCGAAGCCAACTATTTGTTCGAGACCACGTTTCGGACGCATCGTCGAGGGGTGCAACCTGAGAATGTAAAGGCCTGGGTCGTGGTGGGGTTGAACTTGTACCCCATGCAGCCCGTCCCCAACACGGAGAATCGCTTCGAGGCCTTGCTGCCGCTGCCGACAGACCGTTCTGTTTTGCGGTACCGGTATAAATTCCAGTTCACCTATCCCGGGGTGCTCGACAACAAAATTAACAGCACCATGTCGCCGGAGTATGAACTTCAGGTGAAGTCGGGTGCTGCACGCAACTAATCCAGTGTTCGGGTGGGACCTAGAGACATCGTCTAACCTGCGACCATTAATTCGGAACGTCCGACTCTCCGCTATCGGTTTATTTTTCGGGAGTCGATTAGAGCGAGAGTTCTAATTGGTCATCTTCGCTGAGCGCGTAGGCTTCCATCCCTTGGCGACGTAAGTGTCGGGCAAAATCAGCTGCGAAGCCGTGGAGAGTAAATACTCGCTGTGGCCGAACTTCTTTTACGAATCTGACGAGGTCTGGGAAGTCGGCATGGTCGCTGAGGGGGAATCGTTGGTGGTTCTCGTCCGTCGTCGGCCAACGGCGGTCCAGTGCCCAACCACTGAGCGATGCGATTCGGAGGGGCCCAATACCAGGTTGAGCTGAGAGCAGCGGTCGAACAGTCGGCGTGATGATCACGTGGCCACGGGCGGTCTCAGGATTGAGCAGCGTCCAGTGGGGAAACTGGTATCCTAAGTCTGCATAGATTTCTGCCATTCGGGCGGAGCTGGGGTGCAGTTGGATGGGAAGGTTGGCCTTGAGAAGGGAGATTAGGATTTCTTGTGCCTTGCCCAGAGAGTAGCTGATGAGTACCGGGGTGAATCCATCATCCAGCGAGGTTCTGCAAAAATGGAGTACGGACTCCAGCACCTCCTCCGTCGGCGGAAAGATGTACCGAGGGCGCCCGTAGGTCGTTTCCATCACCAAGGTGCGGGCGTGCACCGGCTCGCAGCGTTCGGAGCTCTGGCCCTCCCGGAGCTTAAAATCTCCGGTGTAGAGCAGGGAATCCCCATTGACCTCCAAGCGGGCCATGGCGCTGCCCAAGACATGCCCCGCCGGATGCAGGCTGAGGCTGAACGGCGTTTGGGTCGTCTCCGGTGCCCGTCACATCGATGCAGAGGAGTTCGCCCTTCCAGTTTCGGATGTACAGGCGCCCGTTGAGGAGCACGGGTGTCGACCAGACTTTGCCTCGCGCGACCTGGGCGCGGACGATCTCGTGGTATCCCGTGGGATCGGCCTTAACGATGATCAATTCGCCTTTGCCCGTGACCCAGATCAGCTTGTCGTCAGCGGCGGTCAGCACGCCGGTTTCAGCCTTCGGGGATTCCCAGACGACCTTGCCAGTCGTGGCTTCGAGGCACTTGAGCCGCGCATTGGCGTCCCCGCCATCGCCATCAATGCCATAGACGTGGCCTCGGACCCCAATGGGTGCCTGCATGTGCGATCGGAGGGCCTGATTCTTCCAGATCTCCATGGCTCCCGATCCTGTGAATCGGAGGCCGCAGGCTCCGGTTCCATAACCGGACGTGAGGATCATGGTGTCACCGATCACCACGGGGTCAGCTGCGTTGACGTCGTAGCGGGTTTTCCACGAGTGACGCCAGAATTCCCGGCCGCTCACTGGGTCCACCACGATCACATGGCGAAGCCCAAAAATGGCCAAGGCCGGCTTTCCCTCGAGGGAAAAGGGAACTGGAGTACCATAGCCGGCCGAGCCTTTTCCGTTCGTCCAAGCCTCCTTGCCGGTTGCCTTATCCAGGGCCAATCCAGCATCGCCTGCATTGTACACGACCTTGTCTCCGGCGATGTGCGGTGCCCCAGCGAAACCCCATTCGGGAACCTTCATGCCGAGTTCCGATGCGAGATTTCTGGACCAGATAACCTTGCCCGACGAGGCCTCGAGGCACAGAGCCGTGCCTGCTTTTGAAAGTGTATAAACCCGGCCACCATCGACCGTGGGCGTTCCAGAAGAGCCACCCTCGTAATAGTGATCAGCCAGTTTCTCAGGATAGCTGTGGCGCCAAAGCTCTTTGCCGCTGCTGGTTTCCAGCGCCATAACACTGTCGATGCCACCCTCTTTCAGGCCATTGTGTCCCAAGGTGAAGAGTCTGCCTTCGACCAAGCTCATGGATGAGAATCCGGCGCCGACCGTGGCCTTCCAAACAGGGCGGGGCTGACCTCCTGGCCAATTGCCCAGCCACCCACTCTCTGCGGAGATGCCAGTTCCATCGGTGCCGCGGAAGCGGGGCCAATCGGCGGCGGACACAGGGGAGGAGCAAATGGCCGCGACCACAGCAAGCCCATAGAGACAAGAACGCTTCATGCCGCCGACGTTAGGCGTAGGGCAGGGATCGTCAATCCGCCTCATGAGGATCCCACGACCTAAAAACTCTACCGGTCGTCTAAGGGATCACTCGGGCTGCGTGCCTCCTTGGATTCTAGTCGGACTGGAAGCGGGTGACGTCGTGTTTTGCAGGCGGTCGGCCATTTCTTATAGTTAATATCAAGTATACTCTCGGGGTATTCCGGCAGAATCGACTGCATCGAAAGTTTTTCCAAAAGCGGGGAAAATTGATGGATTTTCTCTCTATTCCTTTTAAATAATTATTAAAATAATAAAAAATTGGGATTATGGATTTTTTTCGGTTGACCATTAAGCACGCAAGAGGCCAATTGGAGAAGTGAGTACTGCGAAGGGTAATAATCGAGTTTTATTGGTCGAGGCGGATGATTCCATCCAGAGGATTGTTGCCTATCATCTTAAAAAATCGGGCTTCGAGGTGGTTTGAAGCATTTCCGTGAACACCTCTCTCAAGTACCGGTAATCGCCATGGCGGGGCGCGGCGACACCAGCGACGGGTTAACAGCCATCCGGTCGGGCGCTTTCGACTATGTGACCAAGCCGCTGGATGTGGGCGCATTCGTTGCCACGGTTTCAGCTGCGGTCCGAACCGGGCAATCCCTCAATCAGCCTGTCAGCCAGTTTCCGGGCCTTCGAGATACTCAATGGATTGGGCAATCCTCCTCGGCTCGCATCTTGCGGGAAACCGCTTCGGCACTGGGAGCGACCCAAGCCGACGTTTTAATTACCGGGCCCGAGGGCAGCGGCAAACGCCTCTTTGCACGCATGCTGCACCACGTCAGTTCTCGCTCCCGCGGTCCATTTATCCCAGTTCATTGTGCCTCGATACCGGGGGACCTTTTGGAGGAGGAACTGTTTGGTAAATTATCTCGCTCAACTTCAGTTTCTGCCGATGAAGTCCGCAGGACCGGGCGAGTCCAAATGGCCGAAGGTGGAACTCTCATTTTGTTGGATGTGGGGGAAACGCCGCTGGCCCAGCAGGCGTTAATTTTGGAGCTCCTGCAGAACCGTTGGATCCACCGTCGCGAGACGGGCACTTCGGTCCCGGTAAATATCCGGGTGATCGCCACCAGTCGCACCGATTTGCGAGCCAAAGTGGAAGCCAATGAATTTCGTGAGGACCTCTTCTATCGGCTCAATGCGCTGACGGTTGAAGTACCCTCGCTTCGCGAGCGCATTGTTGACCTGCCTCTGCTCTCCGGAATCTTCCTTCAGCGCCTATCCATGGTCCGCTCCGGGGGGATTCCCCAGATTTCGAGTGCCGCTTCGGGTATTCTCAAAAATTATTCGTGGCCCGGTAATATCCGTGAGTTGGAGTCTGTGCTGGATTGGGCCTACTCCAGTTCTGTGGGCGGTGAAATTCGTGTGGCTGACCTGCCGCCACGCCTGCTCCATCAGAGTGATCCCACTCAAATTCATCAGGGCGGTTTGGCAGTGCCTTATGTAGGTGGTATGTCCATGGAGGCCGTAGAAAAATTGGCCGTCCAGCAGACCCTCGATTTGTGCCGGGGCAACAAGGCTGCAGCCGCTCGGATTTTGGATGTCACCGAGAAGACTATCTATAACAAGTTGGCCCGATTGGGTTTAAAGGATAGTGCTTCGGATATTCCGACCCCAGGCCGCAAGCGGGGTCGCAAGCCGAAAATTAAGACGGCCATTGAGACGCCCATTGAGACGGACTGATTGGCGGACGATTTGTCTGGTTACCTGTCTGGTTTCCCGTTGGGTTTCTAGACCATTTGCGCATCGGTGGTTTCGTCCATCATTCCGCCGCGGGATACTTCGGCGGGAGGTTCGCTTAGCCGAAGGTCTTTCCGTCATCCTTCTGTAATCGGTTGGGTCTGCATTAGCGCAAGGTCCCCCAAATAAAACAGCCCTCCGGGCGCGATGGCTCCGAAGGGCTGTTAAATTTTTGCGCCTCCGAGAGGCTTCTCAAGACTTCGGATTTTATTCCGGATCAGACCAACATCTTGAACCACTTTGCGTCACCCGGCACGGCCACCGGATAGAACCCGTTGGCGTCAGCCTTAGACTTGCACTCGG